>NZ_JAMTCC010000040.1:0-42869 GCF_025370265.1 Shewanella septentrionalis
AGAATCATTTCAGTCCCGTTTTAGCGAACAAGTATTGGACGGACGAAGAGTCAGGTTGGAGTTATAAATACTATTATTTCTGCAAGCACCGGAAACAAGTAATTGACTCCCATAAGGATATTGGTAAGACAGCATGGGGCTATGAGCTTAACCTGTACCCTCAAGAGGTAGAGGATTGTCTTGACTCAGATTTAGAGAATGAAAGTGCGGTACTTTATGAAAAGCTAATTTCCGGTGAAAAGCTTAATGCAGAACAGCGAATGAAATGGGGACAGTTCATAATTACACAGGCTGTAAGAACACCAAGTTTTTTTAAGTATCGTGATCATCTTGAAAAAATGAGTGGTGGTGACTATTCGTACAAACATACTATTTTGGGATGTGCTGGTTGCGAGGAAAATAAATACATTGCGTCCAGAAACTGGCTGATACTTAAGGCTCATGAGAGTGACTTCTTTATCAGGACGGATAACCCTGTCTATATGACGGGTTGCCTTGATAACTCTACAACTGTTATTTTCTATCCATTGACCCCAGAGTTATGTTTTGTCGCTTGCTCATTTGTTGAAACTGTTTTGTTGCCAAAAGGTATGGAGCTTCCTTTTCCTCAACAAGACTTCTTGCCGTTAGAAAAAGGTGATGCGTACCATATAAATTTTGAATTGTTAAAGTCAGCAAATAATTCGGTGATCTTAGCGAAAAAAAATAACAATAAGGTAGTTAGCCAGATGACACTTGATATGTTGGGCTCATTCCCTCAACTCCCTTTTATGTTGTCTTCAGCAAAAAATCCAATAGACGAATCTATGGTGATTGAGTCCCTAACTAAGCTAATGTCAGAAGTCGATGGAGTTCATTATCCTGATTATCGAGATTATCGAGATTATCGAGATTATCGAGATTATCCATTTAGTCCGTTTTATGGCGTAGAGTTTTCAATGGGTATAAATCCGTTCTCGGTTTTTGGCGTCACTGAAGAAAGATTGTTTGTGGATAATGAGAAATCATAAATATAACAAGTGATTAAACAGGGATTGGAAACTTGTGGGCTATTCGCTTCGCTCAATTTTATCCCACAATTTTTAACCCGTTGATCGGGCGTTAATCCATAGAAATATTAATCCAGAACTAACGGATTCGAGTAAAAAATCTAACACGTTTCTGTCCAAAAGCTTGCTGCGTAAGGCTTTTAAATCTGCAGGTTACACTAATGCTAAAAAGGTGAGCCAGGGTGATTAGCGAGACGACCGTCCGCCCCATGGATGGGGCGGTCGAGCATCCAGGGAGGGACTTGCAGCGTGTCGGTGAGTGAACACCATGGCTTGCCCATTAGTAGGGGCCAGCATTTAAGTTACCAAACAAGTTATTTAGTCGTACTAGGCCTCTATTTTTAACGCTATTCTGTCTGTTTTTTAAGTCAGTATGTCCGCAACCTTTTGACTTCAAACCGAGAGTATTCACCTGTAAATACGTGATTTTAGCGTGCAACTGCTGTAGCCTCGTGGAAATTTATTGTTTCTTGTTCTGATCTTTTAGGATGCAAGCTTAGAGCTTTGCCATCTAAGGTTGTTGGTTATTTTCCCCGTGACTTTTGCTGAGTCTATTGCTCGTTAGCAAAGCGTTCACTCATTAGAGAGGGTGTCATGTGAATGCACTTCAAATGAATGCACTTCAAAACCCAATTAGGCAGTTCAATTTCGTGAAACTAGCTGTGCTGGCATTGCTAAGCTTTTTGGCTGGCTGTTCTTCAATGCAGACGGGGGAGAATGGTAACTGGGTGGGATTCACTGAATCGGGTCAGGCTTCCTTTTATGGGGATAAACATCAAAATAAGCAGACGGCTAGTGGTGAACTTTACAAACATAAGTTAAAGACGGCGGCGCATAAAAAGTTACCCTTTGGTTCGAGCGTTAAGGTCACCAATGTCAATAATGGCAAAAGTGTGATTGTAAGAATCAATGATAGAGGGCCTTTCGTGCGTGGCCGCATTATTGATCTGTCTAAATCGGCGTTCAGTAGCATAGGCAACACTTCCTCTGGTTTGATTGACGTGAAAATTGAAGTGATTAAATAGCGGCTATATTGAAAAGGATTATTTCGAAAGGGCTGTCTCGAAAAGCTATCTTGAAACACTGCTTCGCCGCAATTTAATGATTGAGTGTATTAAACCGAGTCGACGCTTTTAAATAAAATCCCAAAGCAGACAATTTGTTAAGCCGATATTTGGGCTTTACGGCATTTGGTGAGAGACTAGCGGCAGATTTGGATAACAGTAAAAGGACCCGCTATGGAATACCCACTAGTAAGTACGCAGTGGCTCGAAGCACACCTCACCGATCCCCATTTAGTATTGCTCGATGCCAGTATGGAAACCGTTATTGGTAAAGAACCCCTGGTTTACGATGAGCCTATTTGCATTCCGCGCTCACGTCGATTCGACTTGGAAAATGTGTTTTGCGATAAAACTTCAACTCAAATCCATACCTTGCCGACGTTTGAGCAATTCATCCAAGGGATAGCGCAACTTGGGATAGAGGCCGACAGTGTTATCGTTATCTATGATAATCAAGGCATTTATTCAGCCCCACGGGCGTGGTGGACCTTTAAAGTCATGGGTTTTAATCGAGTCTATGTACTCGATGGTGGCTTGCCTCAGTGGATTGAAGAAGACCGCATCACCTCATCGCGTTATCAAGCCGAAGGCGTCGATTATGGCCCGACGGATATCGATACATTAGCTGATGTGCTGCAATACCACCCCGAGCGGGTGATGGATGCCGAGGCCGTGTTATCACGTATCGAAGATGCCGAAACCGCGATTGTCGATGCCCGTGGTGCGCCACGCTTTTTAGGCCAAGTGAGTGAGCCGCGCCCCGGTGTGCGCTCAGGACATATTCCTCGCTCGGTTAACTTACCCTTCGCTCAAGTGCTAGATGGCAATAAAATCAAAAATACCAGTGAGTTACAGGCTATTTATCAAGGATTAGCAGCGGACAAGTCCGCACGGATATTTAGCTGTGGCTCTGGGATTACGGCGTGTATTTTAATCTTAGCTTCGGTTGCGGCAGGGCATACGCATCCCATCCTCTATGATGGCTCGTGGGCGGATTGGGGCAGTCGTACCGATCTGCCGATTGAGTGCTAATAGTGCTGTGCATTGATTGAGTCAGTTCAGTTTTGAGCATTATGTCATTGCGGTGTCGTAACCGCTGCGTTGTTTGGCTAGATCACCAAGGAGGATCCCTTGATAGGCAGATTGATTGATAAGTTGGTTTTTGGGTTGATTCTTGTGATTGCCTTGCAGTTGCCGCAACTTGCTGATCATTATCAGCAATTTCTCGCTGGACTCTATGCATCGACCCAATGGCAGGTAGAAGGCTACGAGGCAACGGCTAAGGAATATCATTATGCCGATGCTGAGGCCATGATTGCCCGTCACCAGCAAAATGAGGAGCCTAGCGTGCGTGCCGACGCCGAGCAAAAGGTGCAGACATTGGCGCTTTATAAAGAGCTAACACAGGGCTTGGCGATGTTTAACACGGGAAATTTGTTTGAAAAAACTGCTTATATGTTTAACCCCGTTCGCTTTGATTATCTTGAGAAAACCGTCAGTAACTTTAAGCCTGGAATACCTTTAACCACCAGTGGGATTGGCTTTGGCGTTGTGGTGGCGTTAGTCGTGCATTATCTCGGGTCAATCCCTTTTATCCTGTGGGCAAGGCGTCGAAAGCGCCAGAGATTAGCGAGAGCAAATTAGCTTTTAAAAGCCGTTATGCTTGTTAGAACGCGGCGATCTCTTAGACGAGGCTTAGCGTTGTTGCAGCCCTAATTGTAAAGAATGACTTGCAGTTGAATGACTCGTATCTAAATGACGAGTGGTGAAATGGCTCGTGCTTATAACAATGATGCCCATCGGATTGTTTATCCGATGGGCATCATGCGTTATGGCTTAAAACCAGTTCTTAAAACCAGCCCTTAAAATCTGTTCTTAAAAAGTGCTTAAAATAAGCCTTTAAAACAAGTCTTTAAATCTGTGATACAGCATGCCAGCCGCGAGCATAGGCGAGCGGAATGTCGGGCCTCCGGGGAAGGTCATGTGTTTGATTTTAGCGAACACATCGAAATAACCCGCCTGTTGGCAAATAGCCTCGGCCAGTAGTTTTGCCGCCATGTGAGTGGCATTCACGCCATGTCCTGCATAGGCTTGGGCGTAGAAAATATTATTGGCATCGGGCAGGCGACCAATTTGTGGCATACGGTTCGCCCCAATACCTATCATGCCGCCCCATTCATAATCGATGCGCACGCCTTTTAACTGCGGGAACACCTTCTCCAGATTCGGTCTCAGCGCCGCTTCAATATCTCTGGGGTCTTTACCTGAGTAAGTGCAAAGACCACCAAACAGCAGTCGACGATCTGCGGATAAGTGAAAGTAATCTAAGGCAATTCGCATATCGGCGAAGGCCATATTCTGCGGGATAATGCTCGCACATTGGGCCGCAGTTAAGGGCTCGGTCGCCAATAAATAACTGCCAGCGGGTAACACTTTGCCCCCAACAAAACTATTAAGTTTGTGGCCAATATAGGCATTGCCAGCCAGTACTAAGTATTGGCAAGTGACTTCGCCCTTGGCGGTCATGACCTTAGGTTTAGCGCCTTGAATGATTTTTTCGGCGGCGCTGTATTCAAACAACTGCGCGCCCAGATTACGGGCGACGCGTGCCTCACCCAGAGCAAGGTTCAGCGGGTGTAAATGGCCGCTGCCTATATCAACCAGCGCACCTTGATAAAAATCTGAGCCTATGACTTCACCTAATTGTCCCTTAGTTAACAGCTTGATTTCTTGCTGATAACCCATGGCCTTGAGTGCGCTAAATTCTTCTTCAAGCTCATCCATGTGACGAGGTTTAACTGCTAAGTCGCAATAACCCATTTGCAGATCGCAGTCGATACTGTGTTCTTGTATGCGATTTCGTACAATTTCGACAGCTTCAAAGCCCATCTGTTGGATTGCTTGAACACCTTCTGTGCCGATTTCACTGTGAAATTGCGAGGGGTCATGGCCTATTCCGCGAATGAGTTCGCCGCCGTTTCGCCCCGATGCGCCCCAGCCAATGCGCTTGGCTTCTAATAGGACGACACTCATGCCGCGCTGTGCGAGTTCTATGGCGGTATTGATACCGCTAAAGCCGCCGCCGACTATGCAGACATCAGCACTGATATTGCCTTCGAGTTGTGGGTGCGCGTAAATTTCTTTAGCAGTATCAACATAATAAGAGTGTGGGTACTGTTCGCTGTGCACTGGAGGTTTGCTTGCCATTATGGCTCCAAAAAATTGTTTTTATTGTAAATTGGACTTGTCTCAGTATACTCATCACACTTTTAACATGACGCAAAAAAGTGTTCGTTTTATTTAACACGCTTTTTATGTAGAATACAATGAAAGCAGTAAAACACGCGCTTTTTGGGCGAAAATGCGTTCTGGATGGTGTTTATCCTGAACAACCTGTTCGTCATCTATCGGGGTTGACCCGAGCCTTCAGGGGGATGTGAAATTTGGATATTGGAGCCAGCCTCAAAACTGTTCGAAAAATGAAAGGCTTATCTCAACGAGAATTGGCCAAACGTGCTGGTGTGACTAACAGTACGATTTCAATGATCGAGAAAAACAGTGTTAGCCCGTCAGTCAGCTCTCTAAAAAAAGTGCTGTCGGGTATCCCGATGTCTTTAGTGGATTTTTTCTCCATTGAAGCCTCTGCGGATAGTGAGCAAAAGGTCGTCTATCGATCCAATGAATTACTGGATATCGGCACTGGACCACTTGAATTTAAACTGATCGGCCGTGATTATCCGAATCGCGCTATGTCAGTGATGAGTGAAATTTATCCGCCCGGTTCAGATACGGGTGAAGAAATGCTGAAGCACGAAGGTGAAGAGGCTGCCATGGTGATCGAAGGTAAATTCGAACTCACTGTGGGTGATGAAGTGTATATTTTGGAAGCGGGTGACAGTTACTACTTTAACAGTGAAGTGCCCCATAGATTCCGCAATCCCTTTGATGAACCTTGCCGTCTGGTGAGTGCGACTACGCCTGCGAACTTCTAGTTAAGTCATCAACTTACCCTATTATTCAACATATTAGGCCACTTATTCGCTAGAAGTGAGTGGCGTAATGCTGTTATTCAACACAACTGCGGATTTATACCAATCACATTAAATATCTAATCAGTTCAGAGCCTCACAGGCATTTCAATCCAAGGCGCATTGACGCAGAAATGGTCATTCCCTTTTAAGTCAATGCAACACTGGAGTGGGATGCCTGTGAGGCTCCCGAAGGGCGGGTTTCAACGCACTTTATACTGCGTTTAAGGCTTTCGACAGAGCACCACTATGCCTTCAAGCCTTCGCCTTGTCTAAAGCGCGTTGAACTCCCGCTGAATGAACAGATATTTAATACGATTGGTATTACCTCCTTTCTAATCCTGTCATATTTGTTATATATCCTCTTCTTTGTGTAAATAATATTGGTTCAAATTTAGCGCGAATACGGTTTAATTTACGCTGCTAAAAGTGAGCTTTTTGCCAGCTTAAGCACTATTTTATTCACATGAAATAACATTGAATAACCACAATATAGGTTTAACTACATGTTATTTATGCTTATTAAACACAAGTGGATTAAATAACCTTTAACAAGTGCTTAACCTCTTGCCTAGTGTGAAATTTCGGTGTACTGTGTGAAAAAATGAACATTTAAAGACAAAGTGTTCGTTATGCTAGTAAAACGAATTCTAAAGGTGAGATATGTCAGCCGATTTGCCCCTCATAGGTGTTATTGCTTGTAATCAACAACTGGGTTCACATCCCTTTAATATTGTTGGTGAAAAATACCTTTTAGGTGTCGTGAATGGCGCGAAAGGCTGGCCGCTAGTGATCCCATCGTTAGGCGGCGATTTACCGATAGACGCGATTTTAGAACGTCTTGACGGTATTTTGTTTACTGGCTCTCCTTCTAATGTAGAACCCCATCTTTATGCAGGCCAACCGAGCGAGCTTGGTACACACCATGATCCTAAACGTGATGCGACGACTTTGCCGCTGATCCATGCTGCTATTGCTGCTGGGGTACCTGTATTAGGTATTTGTCGCGGTTTTCAAGAAATGAATGTGGCCTTTGGTGGCAGTTTGCACCAGAAGTTATATGAGGTGGGTGGCTTTATTGAACATAGAGAAGATAAAACCGCATCCTTAGATGTGCAATATGGGGCTTCTCACAGTATTACTGTTGAGCCCGGGGGGCTTATTTACGAGGCCTGGGGCCGTAACTCTGCAGAGGTCAACTCTGTGCATACTCAAGGCGTGGAGCGTCTGGGTGTTGGGTTGCGGCCAGAAGCTTATGCTCCAGATGGGTTAGTGGAGGCTTTCTCCGTAATAGGTACTAAAGAATTTGCCCTCGGTGTGCAATGGCATCCAGAGTGGAAGGTGAGCGAAAATCCGTTTTACCTCTCCCTTTTCAAGGCCTTCGGTGATGCATGCCGACGTAGGGCTACAACTCGAGTGAAATAATAATGAATAAGCTAATCGCTTTTTTAAAAGAACGAAAAATCACAGAAGTCGAATGTGTTATCAGTGACATGACTGGCATCGCCCGCGGCAAGATTGCACCAGTCGATAAGTTTCTCGATGAAAAAGGCATGCGTTTGCCCGAAAGCGTGCTGTTACAAACCGTCACCGGCGATTTTGTGAATGAAGATGTTTACTACAGCTTGCTCGATGCAGCAGACATCGATTTTGTCTGTGTTCCCGATGAAAACGCTGTCTTTATGTTGCCTTGGACCATCGAAGCCACGGCGCAGGTGATCCACGATTGCTATGACAGAATGGGTAATCCGATTGAGCTGTCACCACGTAACGTATTAAAAAAAGTCTTGTCTCTCTATGACGAACAGGGCTGGGAACCGGTTATCGCTCCTGAAATGGAGTTCTATTTAACCCGTCGTAGTGACGACCACGATTTACCCCTAAAGCCACCAATTGGCCGTTCAGGTCGCCCCGAAGCGGGTCGCCAGTCTTTCTCTATCGATGCTGCCAACGAATACGATCCTATGTTTGAAGACATGTACGATTGGTGTGAGCTTCAAGGTTTAGATATCGATACCTTAATCCATGAAGACGGCCCAGCGCAGATGGAGATTAACTTCAGCCACGGCAATCCATTGTCCCTTGCTGATCAAGTGTTTATCTTTAAACGCACCTTGCGCGAAGCGGCACTGAAGCACGATGTTTGCGCTACCTTTATGGCCAAACCTGTGACTGACGAACCTGGTAGTGCAATGCACATTCACCAGAGTGTGATCAATAAAGAGACAGGCAAAAATATTTTCACCAATGAAGATGGCACTAAGAGCCAGTTATTCTTGGGATATATCGCCGGTCTGCAAAAATTCATCCCTGAGTTGCTGCCGCTGATGGCGCCCAATGCTAACTCTTTCCGTCGTTTCCTACCCGGCACTTCAGCGCCAGTGAACTTAGAGTGGGGCGATGAAAACCGCACCTGTGGATTACGTATTCCAGAGTCTTCACCACAAAACCGTCGTATCGAAAACCGTATTCCCGGCGCCGATGCTAACTGTTATTTGGCAATTGCCGCGAGCTTATTGTGTGGTTATATCGGCATGGTTGAGCAGCTAAAACCTTCGACGCCAGTGCAGGGTAAAGCTAACGAAAGCCGCAGTAACAACACCCATTGTTTGCCTTTAACCTTAGAAGAAGCGTTAGCGGCGATGGAAGAAAGTGATGCCTGTAAGCAGTATTTAGGTGAAGCCTTCACCACAGGTTTTGTGGCGGTGAAACAGGCCGAACTTGAAAACTTCCGCCGTGTGGTCAGTTCATGGGAACGTGAATTCCTATTGCTCACTGTGTAATGTTTTTGGATTAAGTGCACTAGCTGTGTTACCGCGTTAACCCAGACAAATCTAAGGTTAGCGTCGGTAATAACAAGATGGAGGTTTGCACTGTTTTAGTGACGTTGCACCCAACTGGTGCAACTCACTTGTTAAATAATCTGATGGTTTTTAATGGCTTGTTGATTAAAGTGATTATTCAATTCAGATGTGTGTCCGCTAGAAAAGTGAAATAGGCCTAACTGTTTTAAGTCGCTCGTTTGATAGAGTCGCTAACTAATTGTTAGTCATATTTAAAATGTGTTTTATCTTAGTGGTTTTTGCGATTACTTAGGGACTTGAGGCATTTGCCTTAATGTTGCAATATGTACAAGCAGTGTCATATCTAGTCTAATTTTTTGAGTGTTAATGCAATACCGATGCCTCGAAAATTTGGCACGAAACCTGATACTTAACAAATTGCAGCAAGATATAAAGCTGGCATGGATCCCGTGCCGTAGAGACTGCCGATGCGGTTTGTAAGGTGTAGCATTGGTCGAAAATAACAACAATATCCGGATAGCCCGGTGACACAATGTCAGAATTTGCTTAAGCAATTCTGCTACCCGAGAAAGGAGAAAGCATGAAGCTATTTAATAAGATGACCACTCTAGCTCTGGTCACTGCGAGCGTATTAGCGAGCGCAGCGGCCCAGGCGGAAGAAGTGGTTCGCGTGTATAACTGGTCAGATTATATCGCGGAAGATACCTTAGAAAACTTCAAGAAAGAAACGGGCATTCGGGTAATTTACGATGTGTTCGATAGTAACGAAGTGCTTGAGGCTAAATTACTGTCTGGTCGTAGTGGCTACGATATCGTTGTCCCTTCTAACCATTTTCTCGCTAAGCAAATCAAAGCGGGTGCTTTCAAACCTTTAGACCGCGCTAAGCTACCTAACTTCAAAAATTTAAATCCTGCCCTGATGAAGCTACTTGAGAAAGCCGATCCGGGTAACCAGTATGCCGTGCCTTATTTATGGGGAACCAATGGTATTGGTTACAACATAGATAAAGTGAAAGCGGCTGTGGGTGAAGATGCGCCATTCAACTCAATGGAACTGATCTTTAATCCTAAATATGCTGAAAAAATCTCTAAGTGTGGCTTTGCTATGCTGGACTCTGCCGACGATATGGTGCCCCAAGCACTGATTTATTTAGGTTTAGATCCTAACAGTTCCAACCCAAGCGATTATGAAAAAGCTGGTGAGTTACTGGAAAAAATCCGTCCTTACGTGACCTATTTCCACTCATCTCGCTATATTTCTGATTTAGCAAACGGTGACATTTGTGTGGCCTTTGGTTTCTCTGGCGACGTATTCCAAGCTAAAGCACGTGCTGAAGAGGCGGGTAATGGCAATAAGATTGGTTACTCGATTCCAAAAGAAGGCGCCAACCTGTGGTTTGATATGTTAGCTATCCCAGCCGATTCGACTAACGCAGATAATGCACTGACGCTGATTAACTATTTCCTCCGTCCAGAAGTCATAGCGCCTATCTCTAACTATGTCGCCTATGCTAACCCGAACGATCCTGCCCAACCTCTGGTTGGTGAGGCTATCCGCACCGATCCCGCGATTTATCCACCACAAGAAGTATTAGATAAACTTTATATTGGTGAAATCCGTCCTTTGAAAATCCAACGCGTATTAACCCGTGTTTGGACCAAAGTGAAGTCAGGACAATAGTCGATAAGGGGCAAGCCTAGCTTGCCCCTAGCTTGGCAGACTGGCTATGTCCAATCCTATGCATAGTTCATCCACGTATAGGATTTGACACAGTTTGGTTAACCTCTTTTCATTCATTAATCGTGTTGAACCCAGAGTTTGAGCGTATCGACGCATCATTTTCGGGTGGAGAAGTACTATGGCAATCACCTCGGGCGTCACCAATAAACCGACAACAAAGACGCAAGAAAAAGTACTGCTCAGAATTGAGCGGGTAAGCAAGTTATTCGATGACGTACGGGCTGTCGACGACGTGTCATTAACCATCAATAAAGGCGAAATCTTTGCCTTACTCGGCGGCTCAGGCTCGGGTAAGTCGACGTTATTGCGCATGTTAGCGGGATTTGAAAAGCCCACCTCTGGCCGTATTTTCCTCGATGGCGAAGACATCACAGATTTACCCCCATACGAACGTCCGATCAATATGATGTTCCAATCCTATGCTCTGTTTCCCCACATGACAGTGGCGCAAAACATTGCCTTTGGTTTGAAGCAAGACAAGTTACCTAAGGCCGAAATTGAGCAGCGCGTACAAGATATGCTCAAGCTAGTACACATGGAGCAATACGGTAAACGTAAGCCGCATCAGTTATCCGGTGGTCAACGTCAGCGTGTAGCCTTGGCTCGTTCACTGGCAAAAAGGCCGAAATTATTACTGCTCGATGAGCCTATGGGCGCATTAGACAAAAAACTGCGTACCCAGATGCAACTCGAAGTGGTGGAAATTCTTGAGCGTGTCGGTGTGACCTGCGTGATGGTGACCCACGATCAGGAAGAAGCCATGACAATGGCTGGACGCATTTCCATTATGAGCGACGGTTGGATTGCCCAAACAGGCTCGCCAATGGATATTTACGAAAGCCCGAACAGCCGCATGATTGCCGAATTTATCGGTACAGTGAACTTGTTTGGTGGCGCGATTGAAGTGGATGAAGTCGACCATTTGATCATTAAGCCTAATGAGTTGGCTCAATCTTTCTATGTCGGTTACGGGGTGTCGACCAACGTAGAAGACAAAAATGTGTGGCTCGCTGTGCGTCCTGAAAAGACCATTATTAGCCGCGAACAGCCTGAAGGTCAGTACAACTGGGCGAAAGGAATCGTACACGATATCGCGTATTTAGGCGGTATTTCAGTGTATTACATTCGTTTAGAGAATGGTCAAATCGTCCAGTGCAGTATGACTAACCGTGAACGCCGCGCCGATCATGCCACGTGGGATGACGAAGTGTTCATCAGTTGGGAGGACACCAGTGGCGTGGTGTTGAGATCATGAAGATACCAACTAAATTAAAGTGGCTCAAAGGCCGCATTTGGACCATAGGCATACCCTATGCTTGGCTGTTATTGTTCTTTGCCTTGCCATTTGCGATTGTCCTTAAACTGAGTTTTTCGACGGCGGCGATTGCGATCCCGCCCTATGAGGCCACGTTCCAATATGCCGATGATGTGTTAAATATCTTCCTGCATTTTGGTAACTATTTGATGTTGCTTGATGATTCGCTGTATTACATGGCGTATCTCAGCTCATTGAAAATGGCGTTAATTTCGACCATCGGCTGTTTGATTATTGGCTATCCAATGGCCTATGCGATTGCCCGTGCACCAGCGCGTTTGCAAACCGTATTGCTGCTGTTAGTCATGTTGCCTTCTTGGACCTCATTTTTAATCCGAGTTTACGCTTGGATGGGGATCTTAAGTAACACAGGGATCATCAACCATTCGCTGATGTGGCTGGGAATCATCTCTGAGCCGTTACAAATCCTCAATACCAATATTGCCGTGTATATCGGCATCATCTATGCGTATTTACCTTTTATGATTTTGCCCTTGTACGCCACCTTAGTGAAACTCGATATGAGTTTGATTGAAGCCGCGTCTGACTTAGGCTCAAGCCGTTTAAATACCTTCTGGAAAATCACTTTCCCGCTATCAAAAAGCGGTGTGATTGCCGGTTCTATGTTGGTGTTTATTCCTGCTGTGGGTGAGTTTGTGATCCCTGAGCTACTCGGTGGTCCAGATTCCTTAATGATAGGTCGAGTCTTATGGCAAGAATTCTTCAATAACCGCGACTGGCCTGTGGCTTCGTCACTGGCGATTGTAATGCTGGGCTTATTGATTATTCCTATTACCTTATTCCATCGCTATCAGGCACGTAGTTTGGAGAAAGACCTATGAAAAAGTTAAGTTTTTCTTCAGCGATGTTGTGGTTTGGCTTGTTCTTCCTCTATGCACCTATGTTAGTGCTGGTGATTTACTCCTTTAACGACTCTAAATTAGTGACGGTATGGGGCGGATTTTCACCAAAATGGTATGGCGAGTTATTTCAAGACCAACAGATTTTAGATGCGGTATGGACCAGTCTACGGATTGCCTTTTATAGCTCAACCATGGCGGTGATTATTGGCACTATGGCGGCTTTTGTGATGACGCGCTTTAAGCGTTCATGGGCGAAGCTGACATTATCGAACATGATCACAGCACCACTGGTTATGCCAGAGGTGATCACGGGTCTGTCTTTGCTACTGCTATTTGTGCACATGGCCGACTTGTTTGGTTGGCCTAAAGAGCGCGGCATGTTAACTGTGTGGATTGCGCATTCGACCTTCTGTGCCGCCTATGTGGCTGTGGTTGTGTCGTCAAGATTGCGCGAGCTGGACATGTCTATCGAAGAAGCGGCAATGGACTTAGGGGCAACACCGCTGAAGACTTTCTTCCTGATCACAGTGCCTATGATTTCGCCGGCGCTGGTAGCGGGTTGGTTGTTGTCATTCAGTTTGTCCTTAGACGATTTAGTGATCGCAAGTTTTGCCTCGGGCCCAGGTGCAACGACGCTGCCTATGGTGGTGTTCTCCTCGGTACGTTTAGGGGTTTCGCCTAAGATCAACGCTTTAGCGACACTGATCATTTTGTGTGTTTCGTTAATCGCCTTCTTGTCTTGGTATATGGCAAGGCGGGCAGAGAAACGCGACCGCACACCGATGAACTAGTTAGCTTAATATAAGGTGGCTTTGGTATCGCCAAAGCCACCCTTGTTAATTGTCACCGCTCCCATCATCCGCTTCGCTTTGCAGGCCAGTTCTGCGACTCGACACCATTAGCATGACATCGCTGCGCTTAATATTATTGTGTGTTTGAAATATCAAACAAAATGTAAATTATTGCGCGTATCTGGCTAGTGTTTCGTTTTCTGAAGGTGTAGGATGTGATGGCTGTTTAAAATAATGAACATTAGAATTCAAGGGAACAACATGTCTGCCATAGCTCACGCTGGATCATATTATGCGGCATCGGCCAACGATAAGGTTGAACGTCCGCGCCTAGAGGAATCGATTGAAGCCGATGTTTGTGTGATTGGCGCGGGTTATACGGGCCTTTCTGCTGCGCTACATTTATTAGAATCTGGCTTTAGTGTGGTGGTGTTAGAAGCCGCTCGCATTGGCTGGGGCGCCTCGGGCCGTAATGGCGGACAAATCGTCAATAGTTTTAGCCGTGACATTGATACTATTGAAAAAACAGTCGGCAAAGAACAAGGTAAACTCTTTGGCCAAATGGCCTTTGAGGGCGGAAAAATCATCCGCGATCGGATTGCTAAGTACAACATTCAATGCGATCTAAAAGATGGCGGCGTGTTTGCCGCGATGAACGAAAAGCAAATGGGTCATCTGCGCCATCAAAAGCAACTGTGGGAAAGCCACGGTCATGTTAATCAGCTTGAACTCCTCGATGCCAAAGGTATTCGCGGTGTAGTAAATACTGAGCGCTATGTCGGTGGTCTGCTTGATAAAAGCGGCGGCCATATTCACCCGCTTAACTTAGCTCTTGGCGAAGCGCGCGCGGTCGAATCCCTCGGTGGCAAGATTTATGAAGACTCTGCAGTGCTGAGTGTCGATGAAGGCGATAGCCCAGTTGTGCATACGGCGCAGGGCAGTGTTAAAGCCAAGTTTGTGGTCGTGGCGGGTAATGCTTATTTAGGCAAGTTATTACCAGAACTGCAGGCGAAATCTATGCCCTGCGGCACGCAAGTGATAACCACTGAGCCCTTGAGTGACGATCTAGCGGCGAGCTTATTACCGCAGGATTACTGCGTCGAAGACTGTAACTATTTGCTCGATTATTTCCGCCTGTCTGGCGACAAGCGGATGATTTACGGCGGCGGCGTAGTGTATGGTGCCCGTGATCCGGCGGATATCAAGTCGATCATTATTCCGAACATGCTCAAAACCTTTCCGCAATTAAAAGATGTGAAGATTGATTATGCCTGGACAGGTAACTTCCTACTGACGCTATCGCGCCTGCCACAGGTCGGTCGTATCGGTAAGAACATCTATTATTCACAGGGTTGCAGTGGCCACGGTGTCACTTATACCCATCTGGCGGGCAAGTTACTGGCCGAAATGCTCAATGGCCAAGCCACGCGCTTCGATGCCTTTGCCGCATTGCCACATTATCCCTTCCCCGGTGGTCACGCACTTCGCGTCCCTTTTAGTGCTATCGGAGCTTGGTATTACACTTTGAGAGACAAATTAGGTATCTAGTCTGTTTCATTTATTTTCATTCGAGGCAAGTGATTGCCTCACTAATGCGAGGACGTCCTTGTGTTGCTAAAAGATCCGAGTTTGCTACGTCAACAATGTTATATCAACGGCCAGTGGTGTGATGCCGAGTCGAAAGAGACTGTCGCCATCGCCAATCCTGCTACGGGCGCTGTGATTGCAAGCGTCCCTGTAATGGGGCAAGTCGAAACCCAAGCTGCGATTAAAGCGGCGGAAGCGGCGCTGCCAGCTTGGCGAGCGCTCACAGCCAAAGAGCGCGGCGCTAAGTTAAGGCGTTGGTTTGAATTACTCAATGAAAACAGTGATGACTTAGCATTGCTCATGACGACTGAGCAGGGCAAACCGCTGGCAGAAGCTAAAGGTGAAGTAACCTATGCCGCTTCGTTTATCGAGTGGTTTGCCGAAGAAGCGAAACGTATCTATGGCGATACCATTCCCGGGCATCAAGGGGATAAACGCTTGATGGTGATTAAGCAGCCCGTTGGCGTAACGGCGGCGATTACGCCGTGGAACTTCCCTGCGGCTATGATCACTCGCAAAGCGGCTCCGGCTCTCGCTGCGGGTTGTACTATGGTGGTTAAGCCTGCGCCGCAAACGCCGTTTACCGCATTAGCCTTGGCCGAACTTGCCGAGCGTGCGGGCATTCCGGCAGGGGTGTTCAGTGTGGTCACAGGCGATGCCGTCGCGATTGGTAATGAAATGTGCAGCAACCCGATAGTGCGTAAGCTGTCGTTCACTGGCTCGACCAATGTCGGCATTAAGCTGATGGAGCAATGTGCGCCAACTCTTAAAAAATTATCTTTAGAATTAGGCGGTAATGCGCCATTTATCGTGTTTAACGATGCCAATATCGATGCCGCTGTCGAAGGCGCCATGATCGCTAAGTACCGTAATGCCGGCCAAACCTGCGTCTGCGCAAACCGCATTTATGTGCAAGACGGTGTATACGACGAGTTCGCCTTAAAACTCAGCACAGCTGTGGGCAAGCTCAAAGTAGGAGAGGGCATCAAGGAGGGCGTTACAACGGGCCCGCTGATCAATGCCGCCGCGGTCGAAAAAGTGCAAAGTCACCTTGTCGATGCCATTGCCAAAGGCGCATCTGTGGTCGCTGGCGGCAAAGTCCATGACCTTGGCGGTAATTTTTTCGAGCCAACCGTGCTCACTAATGTTGATAAAAGCATGCGTGTCGCCCGTGAAGAAACCTTTGGTCCACTCGCGCCGCTGTTTAAATTCAGCGATGTCGACGATGTGATTAAACAAGCTAACGATACGGAATTTGGCCTCGCCGCCTATTTCTATGGTCGCGATATTTCACTGGTGTGGAAAGTCGCCGAAGCCTTGGAATACGGCATGGTTGGGGTCAACACTGGCTTGATTTCGACGGAAGTGGCCCCCTTTGGTGGGATGAAATCCTCTGGACTGGGCCGCGAAGGTTCTAAGTACGGCATCGAAGAATATTTAGAAATGAAGTACATCTGCATGTCCGTTTAATACGGTCCGATTTGGCGTGTGAGGAACACTAAATGACAACAACCAATGATTCATTGATGGCACGTCGCCAAGCCGCAGTTGCGGGTGGTGTCGGGCAAATTCACCCAATCTTTACCGCGCGCGCCGAAAACGCGACCGTGTGGGATGTTGAAGGGCGCGAGTTTATCGATTTTGCGGGCGGCATTGCTGTGCTTAATACCGGTCATCTTCACCCTAAAGTGAAGGCGGCGGTTGCGGCTCAGCTGGATAATTTCTCCCACACTTGTTTTATGGTACTCGGTTATGAGAGCTATATCCAAGTGTGTGAAAAGCTCAATCAATTGGTGCCTGGGGATTTTGCCAAGAAGACGGCATTATTCACTAGTGGTTCTGAAGCGGTTGAAAACGCAGTTAAAGTGGCGCGTGCCTATACCAAACGTGCTGGCGTGATTGCGTTTACCTCTGGCTACCATGGTCGCACTATCGCAGCCTTAGCACTGACCGGAAAAGTCGCGCCTTACAGTAAAGGTATGGGTCTGATGTCGGCGAATGTGTTCCGCGCCGAGTTCCCCTGCGAGATTCACGGCGTGTCCGATGATGATGCTATGGCTTCGATTGAACGTATCTTTAAAAATGATGCCGAGCCAAGTGATATTGCCGCCATTATTTTAGAGCCAGTACAGGGCGAGGGTGGTTTCTACGCTGCATCACCTGCCTTTATGCAGCGGTTGCGCGCATTATGCGATCGTGAGGGCATTATGCTGATCGCCGATGAAGTGCAAACGGGTGCTGGCCGTACTGGCACTTTCTTTGCCATGGAGCAAATGGGCGTGAGTGCAGATATCACTACTTTTGCTAAATCTATCGCGGGTGGTTTCCCACTTTCTGGCATTACTGGCCGCGCGCAAGTGATGGATGCGATTGGTCCGGGTGGTCTTGGCGGTACGTATGGTGGCAGCCCGTTAGCGTGCGCGGCAGCGCTTGCTGTTATTGAAGTGTTTGAAGAAGAAAAGCTGTTAGACCGCGCCAATACCATAGGTGAGCGCATTAAGTCTGCATTAAACGTGATGCAAGTTGAACATGCCCAAATCGCCGATGTGCGTGGTTTAGGCGCGATGATCGCTATCGAATTAATGGAAGATGGCAAGCCTGCTCCGCATTATTGCGCGCAAGTGTTGAGTGATGCCCGTGACCGAGGATTGATTTTATTATCCTGCGGCACTTACGGTAATGTGCTGCGTATTTTGGTGCCATTAACCGCGCCGGATGCACAAATTGATGCAGGCCTTGGTATCCTCAAAGCCAGCTTCGATGCCGTGCTGAAAAGCTAATATTGCTTTGATATAAAAGCTGTTTTAGATGACAGTCTTACATAATAAAAATCCCGCTTCGGCGGGATTTTTTATGGCAGTCGTTTTGACTGTCGATGACTTTCAGCACCAGTCAGTTTACTGAATCGCTACTGTTTAATCTCCATTAGGATCTGCAGCGCTTTTTTGCGTTTATCAAGATCGTACAAGTCATTGGTGAAGATAAACTCATTCACGCCAAGTTCTTTGACGATCATTTCCAAACGATGCTTAATCGTCGCTGGGCCGCCAATGACAGATAAACCTAAGAAATTATCGACATAGGTTTCTTCTTGCGCACTCCACATGCCATCCATTGTTTCAACTGGAGGTTTTAACCATAACTCGTGACCACGGATAAGCGCCAGTACGCGCTGTTTCGAGGTCGTGCCCAGAAATTGCGCCTCTTCATCAGTGTCGGCGGCAACGAGCGGTAAACCTAACATCACATAGGGCTTATCAAGCACTTGAGAAGGTCTAAAGTCGCGGCGATAGATTTCAATCGCATCGTAGAGAAAACGTGGTGCAAAGTGGCCCGCAAACACATAGGGCAAACCGCGCTGCGCCGCTAATTGTGCGCTAAAGAGACTCGAGCCCAATAACCAAATCGGCACATTAGTGCCTTCCCCTGGAATCGCTCGCACCGCATGGCGACCATTGTAAGGGCCGAGTAAGGTTTGTAATTCACTGACTTCTTCAGGGAATTGTTCGGCGCGACTGGTATCGCGGTTCAGTGCTCGGCTGGTAATTTGATCGCTGCCCGGTGCGCGTCCCAGTCCTAAATCGATGCGACCAGGATAGAGACTTTCAAGGGTACCGAACTGTTCGGCAACCACTAACGGCGCATGGTTTGGCAGCATAATGCCACCCGCGCCGACGCGAATACGCTGCGTATTGCCAGCAATATAACCAATTAATACTGAGGTCGCCGCGCTGGCGATACCGGGCATATTGTGGTGTTCGGCAAACCAAAAACGATTAAAGCCGAGGCGATCGGCTTCCTTGGCATACTGCAAACTGCTGTGCAGCGTTTCACCCACAGTCGAACCTTGGCGCATGGGCGCGAGTTCCAATAGCGAGAAGGGAATATCGGCCAATATTGATGTCTGTTGTGACATAGTGTCTCCAAGTGACTGCCGTTTTTTGCTAGCGAAAACAAGCGGCGCTAACAGTGTTAGTCGCATTGCTAGTGGCATTGTTAGGCGCATAGCGAAGAACAAGCGTTAACGGCTCAGTCTTGATGAATAAAAAGGTATTCAGTGTTATTGATATGGGGCTAAGTACCGCGCTTCTCAAGCTTGAACGGTTAACTCTTTTCCCCTTCGTTATTTCATTAGTCATGTCAATTTGAGTTTGCACTTGAGCAGCGCTATTAAACCGAGTGCGTCTGGGTTCATACTTGCTTTGTAACAAATCGAGACGGTGAAGTCATCCCAGCGTGAGGGACGATAATGTGGAACTGAAGATCTTATTCTCAGCAACTCAGCGCTAGGCCTGTCACTACGGGATTGGGTGAGGTTTGCTACAGCTCATTTGGTTATGAGTTGCAACACAAGGGTATAACTAAGTTAAGTGATAAAAAACTGCCGATAGCAGGGCTATCGGCAGTTGATGTTATGCAATAGATAAATCGCTATTGTCAGTCGAGCATTACTGTTCGGCTTTCACATCCCGTAGCGATGCCGCAGCACTTTCATTCTCAGTATTATTATGTGAATGGTGAGTCTCAGTTAGGCGACGCATTAGCGGTAATACCGCAAGTGCGATAAAGGTACAGACCACAGCCGCGATACCCAACTTATTAAATAGACTGGTGTATACGGGTAAGGTTTGCAGTGGATCGACTAAATCTTTCGGTACACTGGCGAAGTTAGCGACCACACCGCCCAGATACTGTGAAATACCTGAGGCGACGAAATAGGCTCCCATCATAAAGCCGCCCATACGCGCAGGTACGTAGCGGGCAATCATAGCAAGACCAAGACCACTCACCAGCAATTCGCCTAAAGAGTAAGAGGCATAGCCCCAGATCATGATCCATGAAGAGGTTTTACCGTTGACGGCGAATTGTCCGGCAAAGCCATAGATAAAGAAGCCAATCGCTACAACGGCAAAACCGAGGGCAAATTTCGCCGCAATAGAGAAGTCTTTATCATTACGACCCGCCCACGAATAACTCCACGCCAAGATTGGACTTAACACCATAATCCATAATGGATTCAATGCTTGGAACTGAGCCGGTGACCAAGTCCACAAATGGGTACCAAAGATTTGGAAATCCCAGTCCACGTTACGCAGGGCAAACAGCGCCAATGAAGTCGACATTTGCTGATAGAAGATAAAGAAGAACACGGTTTGCACTGTGAGGATCAGCGCCGCAATCAGTCCCGCTCGTTCACTGGTTTCGCTGGTGCGGATCAAGTGGAAGAAAATGGCCAATACGGCTATGCCAGCGGCGTAAACAAAGACACGGGCAACCGCTTCATATTCCAGAATAATGGCCGAAGCGACTACTGACAACGCGGCCAGAGCTAATACTATCGCGAGGCTTTTCTTGTTCACTGGGCGAGTATCTGGCTCAGAACCGTAATGGACTAAACTCTTACGCATTAGTGCATAGTTGCCTAACCCCACCAATATACCGACACAACACACGGCAAAGGCGGCATGCCAGCCAAACTCGTTGCCATACTGGGCGTTGACATAATCTTTAATCCAAGGCGTCAGCAACATAGAGAAGGTCGAGCCAACGTTGACCGCCATATAATAGATGGTAAACGCACTGTCGATTTTAGAATCGTCACCTTCGTAAATTTTACGAACTAAGTTACCGGCATTGGGTTTGAACAGGCCGTTACCGACCACAATCACACCGAGCGCCGAAAACATAAACCACGTATTTTCAGTGGGTACGGCCATCAGCGCATAACCCAGAGACAAAATCCCCGCGCCGAGCAGCATAGTGCGTTTAGTGCCGAGGATCTTATCCCCAACCCAACCACCAATCGCCGGTGATACATAAATGAGCGCCGCACAGGCACTCCATACTAAGTTTGCACGTGAGTCATCAAAGCCAAGGCGCTGCACCATAAAGTACACAATCAGCGCTTGCATGCCGTAATAACCAAAGCGTTCCCATAATTCGATAAGAGACACAGTCATAAATGAATGTGTTTTACTTACCGGAGCAGTCCCAATAGTCATATCGCTTGCTTCCAACATTGTTGTTTTAATATTTGAGCTCAAAAGTATAAGGCGATAACCCAAGCAAACCAATGGCAGAGACTGGCAAAACAGACTTTGTTACAAATGAATTGATGAATTTTAATGTGTGTTTAAGGCTTTGGGCGGTGTTAACAACGATTTTGGGGACGTCAATAAACCCAGCTAAACCTAAAGTCGTCAGAGTCAGTCACTGTGAGATAACACTTTGTGAATCGATGGGTTAGCGGACTGAGGGTTTAAACTCGATAAAAATATTGCTCGTTAGCCGGCCGGTTCTTGGGTTGGCATCAATATCGGTTTGTGGGTTCACTAAGGTGGAATGCAGCAAATTACCGGGATAAATCACTAAACGATTCGGGCGATATTCTACTTGATGATAAATCTCATAATGACTGTCGCTTTCAACACAATAGCCCGAAGGATGGCGAGTAATGTCATCGACTAAAGGTTGAGCAGACTTAAAGTAGTCTGGCATACGTTCTTCATTTATCCGCTCAAAGCCCGTCGGAATATGGCGGAAAAACGCCGTATTGCCATGGGGGCCGTCGTTTAAATAGTGCAACAGCGCGAAATAGTGAGGTGATGGAGTATCAAAATGCGGCAGGCATTGCAGCGGTTTAAGCTCACACGCGGGGGTGCTGATCAGCGAGAAATACAACGCCTGTAATTTGATGCTTAAGCTCGAAGGGATTTGATAAACATCATAAATCAGTTGGTACACAAGATTGAGTACATCGGTGACATAGGCCTGCGGCAAGGGGGCACGCACGCCAGGGTAAAAAGACCCGTTATCGGCAGAAAAGTGCGCTTGGGTGTAGGCACACTCACGTATTGGCAACAGATCCGCCGCAACATCATCAATAATAATCAAGGGCGTCTTTTCATTGCCAAGATAGACTAGCTGAGGCGTGAGCTTGACTGTCTGTTGCATAGTTGCCTGTTGCTTAGCCGTATTCGTGTTGCGATCTAAGGTTTGCATCCCTGTACCTCACATTGCCATAGTTTTAGTGTTGGCTAGAACCTCAGCGGGGCAATAGTGCTGAATAAAATCGATGTGGGCAGGTAGGCTTTCTACCTTACGCTTAACGGTTGATTTAATGTTGTTTAAGAAGGCTTCGAGTTCAGGCTCTTCCATCACATCGACTATGGGGTGATATTGTTTTGGCATTATGCCTTGGCCCATCATCACTTGGATCCATGAGCTTTCGCCAAAGAGTTCACTACCGTATTTATAGACTTTACCACTGTCGGCAAACATTTCGATACGATGTTTGAGTGACGCTGGAATGTCCATGTTTTTGCAATAACGCCAGAAGCTGCTGTCTTCGCGTTCAGTAGCTTTGTAATGCAAGATAATGAAGTCACGAATATTGTCCATTTCGAGTTTAGTTTGTTGATTAAACTCATCAATATCGGATTGCACTATGCCCGCTGACGGGAATAATTGCATCAATCTGATAATACTACGTTGGATCAAATGAATGCTGGTGGATTCGAGTGGCTCTAAAAAGCCGCCGGATAGCCCGACGGCAACACAGTTTTTATGCCAATGCAGGCGACGGGTGCCGGTTTTAAACTTAATGACCCTAGGCTTATTCAGCGGTTCCCCTTCAAGATTCGCGAGGAGCAATTCAGTGGCATCCTCATCGGAGATAAATTTGCTGCAAAAGACCAGGCCATTGCCCGTGCGATTTTGCAGTGGAATACGCCACTGCCAACCCGAGTCGCGGGCAATCGAGCGAGTATAGGGAATAGGGGCACCCACTGACTGCGTTTGCACCGCAATCGCACTGTCGCAGGGGAGATAATGGCTCCAATCTTCAAAGCCAGTATTAAGCGTTTGCTCAATCAGCAGTGCGCGAAAGCCTGTGCAATCGATAAACAAATCTCCTTCGATTGTTTCGTCATTCTCTAAGACGAGCGCTTTTATATTGCCGCTATCATGATGCTGTAATACCTGTTTTATTTTTCCTTCAATACGGTGAATGCCGTGTTGTTCGGCTATTTTTCGAAGGTACTTGACATAGAGACTGGCGTCCATGTGGTAAGCATGGTTGTAATCTTGGTTTGGCAATACAGCAAAGCGTCCTTGGCGGGCGGCGAGATGTTCGGCGCAGTAGTCGCCTATTTCACTCACCATGCCAAGCTGCTTACCTTTCAGCCAAAAATGTTGAAAACCACAGGCCCAACAATCTTTACCTAAAAAACCAAAGGAATGCAGGTAGTTTTTATTGATATTCTGCCAATTTTCAAAGGAGATCCCGAGTTTAAAGGTCGCATTTGTCGCTGCCATGACCTCTTGTTCTTTGAGGCCGAGTAATCGATGGAAAATATGTAATGTGGGGATCGTCGCTTCGCCCACACCGACCGTACCTATTTCATCGGATTCGACCAGCACAATTTCTAAGTGTTTGCCCATCAACTTAGTCAGCGCCGCAGCAGCCATCCATCCGGCTGTTCCGCCACCCGCAATCACGACTCTTTTTATGGCTGTTGTCATCGTTTATATCCTCAACTGGGCTAACGTTTGAGCTTATTGGTTAAATCTGCCCGCAGTTTTCGGGCGTTGATTTCATCGAGTGGGGTGGTCAGCATGCCTTGGGCTGCACTAGGAATATGCTCTAGATCGCCATCTTCATGGTCAAAAATATAGTGATCGAACAGGGCTTTCCACGCCTGACGCTGGGCCTTGGGTAAGGAGCGTAAACTTAACATCGCGTGCAGTAACGCATTATTGGGGCGACCAAGATAACCGGGCGTATCTCGCCACCAATGGGTAATGAGAACATTAAAGTCATCCATTCCGCGCACATGGTGCCACCACATACTGGGGATGAATAACACATCACCGGGTTCCAGTGCGGCGACCTGCGCAGCTTCCATCGCCTTGGTAAATTTAGGAAAGCGGTCAAAATCGGGATTATCCATATCGACTAAGCTAATGTCTTGGCCGCCTGGGGCAAACTCCATTGGGCCAATATACAGATTGCTGATTTGCTCCGGCGGAAACAGGGTAAAAGTACGTCTACCGACGACATTGCAGGCTAAGTTATGGGGAAAGTCGAAATGCGCAGCGATACGAGTTTGATTGCCAAGCCAGATATTGGTGAGCGGTGACAAAGGTGCAAGATTGAAACTATTGTCGTCGCCAAGTCCGGGTAAGCACTGATTAATATCGGTTGAGCCCATATAAATACTGGCGGCTTGCGGCGCAGTGAGCTGCGTGAAGATTTGCCGCAAATCTAACTTACCCGCCTGATAATTAAACCCATCTAAAGTGTCGTTATAAAATACGCGGCCTTGATGTTCAGGCGCTAGATAATAGGCGGTGACGGGCATGCCTTGGTAAAACTGGGCCAGATACTTCATCGCGCTATCGCTGGACTCAAGCCCTGCTTTCACTAAAGGCCAGTTTGCGCAAAGTCCTTTAAATACCAAAGGCTGCTCAGCATCTTTAATCAGCGCGAGCATCTCCTCGGTTGAGCAGTTTTCAAGGTGTTTGACGACATTAGTTTTAGGTTTAATCACATCAAGACTCATGGCTGCGACCTAGTTAACCTTGCGCATTTTTAAGGTTAAGCAAGTCACGTACTCTTGCCTGTGAGGCCAAGGTCATGTAAATCGCCTCTAGATAACTTTTAGCATGTAATTGAGCGAGCACTTCTGCCGAGAGGGCCGCTAGTGTTTCTTCATTAATAGTATAGAAACCCATCATTTGATGCTGGTGGCCATTGTCGAGCTTGATATCTAAGGTAAAGGATTCCAGCAACTTATGTTCGATAAGCAAATCGATAAAGTGCTTACTGTCGATAAGCCCGTGGTGGATACCTTCTAACATATCCCCAATGTCATCCAGATATTGTGTATTCCCACCATAGGGATGGAACAAAGCTTCGCCTTCGGTTGTGCTGACTTTTGGGCTCGCCATATCGATATGTATGACCCTTTGTTTGCGCTCGACACCGTCTTCACGCACGCTTTGCTGACCAATAAGAAACGGCTGACGACGTAGGGTGAGAGGGATATAAGAAGCCTGCCAAGTGCCATTATTTAAAAACAGATTCTCATTATTTTGAAAACCATAAAGCGCCACCGCAAAGAACTGGCCTGTGGTCTGATCCTTTTGGAAAAAAATCGGATAGTACGCTTGTACGCTGCGAAACTCCGCTGGAAAGGTGACACTGAACCAGACATTATCGCCGTACTTAGCACTACGCTCAGTGATAATTTTAATATCTTTATGATCTACGCTGTTAAGTAATACGTGTTGGCTCATAGGGTTACCTTTGTCCTTTGTTAGTTCTCACTGCCGCGAGTTATTCTTGTTATTTTTGCTAAATCTTAGGGAAACCAAATTGCCTTACCTTGTTTAATAGGTCGCGATTGCTCGGAAGGCTTTGGCTCAATGCATGGACCTTTTGCTGATTCTCGCTAAAAAGTCTCTGGGCAACTTGCTGTTGCGACGGCTTGATATGGGTGGGCAGGGCAGTATTAAAGCCCATACCATAAAGCACATATTGGAAACTCGCCGCCGGAAATAAGGGGTCTTTGTAGCTAATGTCGTGGCTGCTTGGCGCTTGATAACGCCATAGGTCGAGCTGCTGCTGTAATCTTTCAGGAATGGATGTAGCGTCCCTGTGGTCGCGCCAGTAGCCATCCACTTCGCGTCGACTCACGACATAATGCAGTTTTAAAAAGTCGATGATTTGCTGCCAGTGGCGCTCGTAGCGTTCATTCACTCGCTGGGCAATCGTGTCCATTACGCCGCGATGCGTTGGCAGTTGTGTGGCTAAGGTATTTGCCGTCCATTCCACTAAAGCCAATGCTGATGCTTCTAAAGGTTCAATAAAGCCTGCCGCCATGCCGATGGCAATACAGTTGTTTTGCCAGCATTTTGCATGGTAGCCGGGGTTGATATTCAGCTTTCGGCATTCTTGTTTACGACTATCAAGCGCGTTGCTGGATGCCGATTGAGGCTTAGTTGATGTGTCATTGGTTAAATAGGCTCTTAAGGTTTGTTCTGCCTCGTCATCGCTACAATGTGCCGATGAATAGACATAACCCACGCCTTTGCGAGTCGGTAAACCTATATCCCAGATCCAGCCACTGGGCTGCGCCGTCGAGAGTGTGCATGAGGCGATAGGGCTGTTTTCTTCGGCATAGGGGACTTGAATCGCTAAAGCGCTGTCGTTAAACAGCACAGCTTTTTGGCAGAGGAAAGGCACGTTAAAATGCTCGCCCAGCAGCAATGATTTAGTGCCGGAACAATCGACAAACATATCACCTAAGATCACGCCATGTTCTTTGGTCGCAAGGCTTTCGATATCGCCATTGGCATGACTGTGAACCTGAGTGACATGATCTCGAACATACTTTATCCCCAGTTTTTCGGTGCAATGCTGCATTAACAGCTGGCTAAATTTCCCCGCATCTAAGTGATAGCCGTAATTGTTTTGAAAATGATATTCCGGCGTCGCAATGGTTTTAGGCGCCAGCCCTAGCTGAGTCAGCGCATCTTGGTTGGATACCGCCTGAGCAAAACTGACCTTGTCACTGTGAGGTAACCAAAAGGGACACAAGTCTAACTCTTGATGACCATGGGGTAGGCTAAAGGGATGTAAATATTGGTTAGAACCGAATGGTTTAGTATGTTCAGTATCATCGTACTGCCAGCGAATAAAGCGTGAGCCTTGCTTGAAACTCGCGTCGCATTGGCGGATAAATTCGGTTTCGCTGATGCCGATTTTATCTAAGGTGTTACGCATCGAAGGCCAAGTGCCTTCGCCGACGCCAATAGTGGCCACATCGGGGGATTCTATTAATGTGATATTGAGTTTAGGCGAGTGCGCAAGCTGGCCTTTATCGACATTATGCTCGGCGGCCAAAAGGGCAGCGGTTAGCCAACCGGCTGTGCCGCCACCGACAATGACAATGTTATTAATGGCTGTGTGAGTTGCTTGCTGCATATCGAGTGCCTAATCTTTTATTGTTGTTTATAAAAGGCTTTTATTTTTTTCGTTATCACTAACGCGGTTAACTATTGCGCTAGCATTGAATAGTTTTACTGCGATTTCCAGTATTTATTTTACTCATATTGACTAAAAAGAGCGGCTACGTCCGTGTAGCCTGCTGTCATCCTGATAAAAATGAGGCATCTATGGCATACCTCATACGACCTTAGGGTAAAGATCTGTTGCTCTTAAATCGGTACGACTAGAAAGTGTAACGTGCACCTATACTGTAACGCGCACCCGTCTGGGTGTAGTTAAGGACTTGTTCCGTCGCACGGCCGTGTACACGCGTGGCTTCATTGGTGATGTTTAAGCCTTCGATGAAGATGGTTAAACCTTCAACCGCTTCAACGTCGTAGCCTATGTTAAAGTCCACCTGCGAATAAGCTTCGGTGTATTTAGGGTTAGAGCCAGTATCCTGACCTGTTGAGTTTAAGAACTCATCACGCCAGTTGTAGGCGATACGGGCCGAGAAACCATAGTTTTCATAGATACCGACCAAGTTTGCGGTATCGCTGATCCCTAAAATCACGTTCTGAGTCGCATCACCAGGGCGACCTAAGTTAGTGTTATCATAGCTGTCCCCCGCATCCACCATAGTGTAGTTGGCTTGGATACCAAATCCTGACTCACCAAAGAAGTGCTGGATAGAAAACTCCCAACCATCAATCACATTACTTAAATCACTGTTAGTGGGGTTAGTAATGAGGAAGTTTAACGATGGATCACCTGGGTTACCGGTAATCTCGATATTGCCGTTATCAGGATTGATCTTCACATTTGGATCGGTTGCACCGTATTTGTCATAAATCCATTGGCGTTGTTGAATCGCAGTGGTGGCACCTGCCGCAATGGCTTCATCAACATATTTACCGTGTGCTGGATCCGGA
The DNA here is from genome assembly GCF_025370265.1 of Shewanella septentrionalis. Classification (NCBI taxonomy): domain Bacteria; kingdom Pseudomonadati; phylum Pseudomonadota; class Gammaproteobacteria; order Alteromonadales; family Shewanellaceae; genus Shewanella; species Shewanella septentrionalis. The sequence goes on from NZ_JAMTCC010000040.1 coordinate 28,167, forward strand.
ATGTTGTAGATGTCTGAGTTTTCAGGATTACTACTGATAAAGTTAGTCACATCTTTACGGAAATAACCGATTGAGACGTAACTGGCATCGTTGTAATACCATTCTGTCGATAGGTCGTAGTTTGTTGACTCAAGTGGTAACAAACTTGGGTTACCCGCAGAGCCGCTACCACCGTTGCGATAGGCAAGCGTTCCTACTGTGGTGCCACCTTGAATCGAGGTGTAATCAGGACGACCAATTGTTTGGCTAAAGGCGGCGCGGACGAACACATCTTCCAGCATTTCAATATTAAAATTGAAGCTAGGTAGTAGGTAATCGTAATCACCCTTTTGAGTTTGATAAACGCGATTATTATCCACAGAACTCGTTAGCGCGATTTCAGATTCTGCAATCCAAGTAGCTGTATCATAGGAGGAAACAACAGAAGTCGATTCAACATCTGTTTTTTCGTAGCGTAAGCCGAAATGCACGTCATAGGGCATGTTGGCAATTTCGCTGGCGAAGTTGTATTGGATATAGGCAGATTGAGATTTTTCTTCAGTGAAACGGTCTGTGCCTTTGGAGTAGTCGGTAGAAGGGCAGAAGCCATTACCACAATCACCCACTATGTTGGTTGCATAGAGTTCTGCAGCACGGGCGCGAACCGCTTCAAAGTCCCATAGAAACATAGTGTTTAGTGGATCTGTCGAAGCATTACCGTTATAACCTGCAAAATTACCTTTTGAACCATCAAATTTATCGATAACCGAACTGGTTGGAAACCAAGCAGCATCTAAATCGCCCGCTGCACCAACACCACCCCAGTCGTTACGTTGAATATCAACCTGTTGGGAGTGGTTATTCACGTCTGACATCGCAATACCAAAATCGATACTGCCTGCTTCGGCTAAATCATATTTACCCGACATTTGCAGCTGTTCGATTTCGGAGCGATTGACGGCATTGGTAAAGGTTGAACCAGTCACGCGCATATCTTCTGGGCGAACCGCATTTCCCCCCCCAACTGCGAGTACTGGGACATCACCGCTAAAATCGGTCGCGGCACTGGTACGAATAAAGGCGGCGGTACTGAGGTTGCTCGTACTGCCATTGACATTGTTAGGCGTACGTTCGGCGTAGGAGTTATGGTAATCCAAGTGTAAGGTCAGATTATCACTGGCTTCCCAAGCTAAGTTAAAACCCAGTGAACCACTTTGGTCGCGGGTGCCGAAATCGCCAGCAGCCATTGAAAGGTCGGCGGGTGCATCGTAGGTTTCTGAATAAACGAGTGGTGATGAAACTGGGCCATCACTCCAAATATTTTCTTGGGACGGCACAAAGTTAAACCATGCTGAGACGTCGTGCGTTTGAGTATCGATGTCGTTACGCATGTAAGTGTAATCAAGCGTTGCGCGCAGCGAGTCAATTGGTTCGTATTGCAGCACTAATTGACCGTTGGTGCGTTTACGTTGCTGTTCCTCAAAACGGTAAATCGTGGTTTGTGGCACGCTATACACGTCATCATCGCCAGGGCGATTGACTTGATTGTCGTTTTTAGGAACGCCGCCCCATTCTGCGTTGGGGCCGCTGTAATCTTGGTCAACAATACCTGGAAAACTGCGCCAACCGGTACCGACTTGGGCTTGTTGATTACCACTCTCCCTTTCTTGATAGCTACCTGAAATAGAAATCCCAAATTTATCATCGGCAAAGGTATTTGAGTACAAGCCAGAAAGCTCAGGTGTGGTAGATCCTTTATCCGTGGATGAGTCATCAACGGCCTTTGCACCGAAAGTGGCCTTCATGCCTGGCGAGCTTAGCGGTCTATGGGTGAGCACATTGATCGTTGCGCCAATACCGCCCGTTGGATTTTCAGCCTTAGCGGTTTTCTCCACTTCAACCGCACTGATGGCTTCTGACGCTATGTTGGCAAAGTCGAATGAACGAGAGCCAGTGGTGACTGGCATTTGACGTCCGTTTAACAGTACTAAGTTTTGATCGGCACCAAAACCACGGACCGACACTCGGCTACCTTCACCGTTTTGACGGTCGATAGATACGCCAGAAATACGTTGTAGCGACTCAGCTAAGTTACTGTCGGGGAATTTACCGATATCTTCGGCGTTAATGGCATCAACAATGCCTTCTGAGCCGCGTTTTACGTCCATCGAACGGACTAAACTACCGCGGATCCCTGTTACTTGAATAACTTCAATATTTTCTTCTTTTTTGTCAGTATCGGCGGCATAGGCGGGCATGATAGCGCCCACGCCTAAGACTAGCGAAAGGCTAGTGGCCAATCTGGTTTTTTTAAATGTTCTAAGTTCCATCTACATCTCCCCGTTGAGTAGATATTCAGGCTACAACTCTCTGATTTTGTTTTTGGGTAGAACAAATTATGTACAGCTTGCTCATATTCTTGTTCGAGTTAGGTTTATGTAAGCGCTTACATAAAGCTAGTTTAAATTATCAACAGAGTCAACGGTAAGTTACTTTATTGTTGCAATATAATGCGTTTTTTGTTTGTGGTTATATTCTAAATCATTGTTTTAAAATGAAACCAGTTTTATATTTTGTTACACATTTATGATGAAATTGGTGAGGAAGGGTGTGCTAAATTCACTTTATGACGTTTGAAATGGTGTTTTTACGCTAGGGGGAATGCCAAAATTTGAGGGTTATTTCGCGCGAGCGGGGATGATTGACCATTTCGGCAGTGGTTTTCACGCCTAAAAGGGGAATTATTAAGGCTTTCGTTGGGGCAGAATGTAGGTGTTCAAAGGCGATAAATACGGGTTTTAAAGATGCTGAAAAGCATCGTTAACACTCATTAAATGCCCTTTAATAAGTACGTTATGAGCGAGTTGCACTTGGGTTTGTAGGTCGTTTTTTATACTGTCATTTGAGCCGCGCTTGTTCACTTAGGCCCGAAAAATCTAACAAGAAGGCGCAATGCAGTGCTTATTCTTGCAGTTCAACATGGTCAGGCTAGAGCAGTGCTAGCCTTCATTTATTCGCTATTTTTCTCGCTTAATTGCTGAATCTCTTACAAATAATGAAGGCGTAAAATGGCTAACGATTTCCACATCGGTTTTATTGTAAACGTGTTTTAGCACCCAGAACGCCGCCATTTTACCCATTTCATGGATGGGGTTACTGACTGAGGTGAGCTTAGGGGAAATATACTGGGGAAACGGGATATTATCATAACCCATGAAGGACAAATCTTCGGGCACCTTAAGCCCTTGTTCAAGGCAGGTTGAAATCGCTCCCGATGCCATTTGGTCATTGGCGCAAATCACCGCAGTAAACGGCCGTTGCAGGCTGAGTAAATGTCGCATGCCATCGCAACCGCTCGACTCTTTAAACGTCCCTTCGTAGAACAGCTCGCTTTCATAGGGAATGGCTGATTCAGTGAGCGCTTTTTTATGGCCCATCAGGCGCTGCCTAGCGTCTAGTTTGAATAAAGGTCCTGATATATAAGCAATATGCTCATGCCCTAACGACAACATATGCTGAGTCGCGAGGTAACCGCCAAGCTCGTTATCGAGATAAATACAGCGCTCACGTATGGCGGCAACATAGCGGTTAATCAGTACGATTGGCGTGCTGCGCTTACAGAGATCGATAAGATAGTCATCTGAAACCGCTTCCACATCGATAATCAAGGCATCACAGCCGCGATCCAGTAAAAACTGCACCGCATCCTTTTCTAGGGATTCATTGCTTTTACCCGCGGCAATAATGACGTGTTTACCCGCATCACGCAGGGCATCTTCAATTTCAGTCATCATAGGTCCATAAAATGGGCCATCGAGTTGTGATACCAGGACGCCCACACTATTTGAGCAGTTGGACGCTAATGATTGGGCTATCGCATTGGGACGATAGTCCAACTGAGCCATAGCGTCTAATACCTTTTGTTTGGTTTTCTCACTGACATTGGTGTTTTTATTCATCACCCGTGACACAGTCGCAAGTGAAACGCCTGCAAGTACCGAAACGTCGTAAATAGTGGCCATATCATCTCAAATTAGAGGTACTGAAAAGTACAATGCCTTGAAGATTAGCATAATTTTATTAGGTGGCTCTATTTAATTCCAGATGGATTTCATCCACTTTCTGGTTATTTAGCGTATAACGACGCATGATAAATGCGACCAAAATTGAGCCGATAGCGGGATAAAGGGTAAATGAAATTAAGATGCCATTGAGTGTCGTTTCACTCTGAACCACATCGGCTTGATAACCATAACTTGCCAGTAACCATCCTGCCGCTGCACCGCCAATTGCGACTCCAAGTTTGATAAAGAAAATCACCGAGGAGTAAATCATGCCTGTGATACGCACGCCGGTTTTGTATTGACCATAATCGACTGTATCCGCCATTTTCGCCCAGAGTAATGGCGTGGCCATATTGAAGGTAAAGCCCCAGACAATATAAAGAGTGAAGGCGAGAACGACTTGATCTTTAGGGACAAAAAAGTGCAATACGCACAGGGCTGCGGCGATGAGTTGCAACACAATATAGGCTTTGACCTTACAAACGCGTTTGGCTAATGGCTCTGCGAGAATGCAGCCAAAAATATTGCCAACCATACCTAAGGTGATGAAAAGAGTGATCATATCCGGCAGGTTAAGAAAATATTTCACATAGTAAATGGCGAGGCTAGTGCGTAACACCATGCCGGATAATAGGCAAACTGCGGCGGCGGATAGCACTCGCCATTGGTCATTCTTTAATAGGTAGGTAAAGTCCTGTTTAAAGCTGGAGTTTTGATCCACTGGCGGATGTAAGCGCTCTTTTGTGCCCCAGAAGCAGGCCAAAAACATGGCAACACCTAAGATGCTCATGGCGAGAATTGTAAGCTGATAGCCCTTTGCTTGGTCCCCCTTACCGAGAAACTCGACTAAAGGAAGGGTAAGTCCTGAGACCAGTAAGCCACCGAGCATAGCGAATACAAACCGATAGGATTGCACCGAAACCCGCTCTTTGGGATCGGCCGTCAGTACTCCCCCTAAGGCGCAATAGGGGATATTAATGGCGGTATATACCATCATCAATGCCGTGTAAGTCACGAAGGCATAAATCATTTTCCCATCTTCAGATAAATCTGGGGTCGTAAATGCCAATACACTGATAATCCCAAAGGGCAGGGCAAACCAGAGTAAATAGGGTCTGAATTTACCCCAGCGCGTGTTCGTGCGGTCTGCCAATGCGCCCATTAAAGGATCGGTGACGGCATCAATCAACCGTACCAGTAGAAACATGGTGCCGACAAAGGCGGGTGAAATGCCAAAGATGTCGGTGTAAAAAAAGGTAAGGAACAGCATAACGGTTTGAAAAACGATGTTGCTGGCGGTGTCGCCAAGCCCATAGGCTATTTTTTCTTTTATGCTAATCATGGCTTTAGCCTTATTTATTATTGTTATTGGTTAAGTGGGCCCTTGAGCGAATCAAGTCACTGTAGGCGTGACCACTGGCCTTTATCGTTCGGGTTTGGCTGGCATAATCCACATAGACAATGCCAAAACGTTTTAAGTAGCCTTCGGCCCACTCAAAATTATCCATCAAGCTCCAGGCAAAGTAACCCTGAATGTTAACACCTTGTACTATGGCATTGTCTACTGCGGTTAAATGGTGCTGGTAATAGCTGAGCCTATCGAAGTCATCGACACGCCCATCAATACATTTATCGTCCATGGCGGCGCCATTTTCTGTGATGAAAATAGGCGGTAAATCATAGATTTGATCTAAAGAAACCAATAAATCGGTAAAGGCCAGTGGATAGATCTCCCAGCCTATGTCGGTTTTGGGTACCCCAGGTAAATCAACTTGCACAAATCCTTGTTCGGCATCGGCCTGATATACGGCGCGGGTATAAAAGTTGACCCCTAAAAAGTCAATGGGTTGACTGATAATCTCAAGGTCGCCGTCGTGAATTTCCGGTCTATCTTCTGGCGCTAATGTCGCGAGAAGCTCTGGGTATGCCGCATCGAAAATGGGCTTGATATACCACTGGTTAAAGTAATCATCGGCTTGTTTTGCGGCTTGAATATCGGCAGCATTTTGGGTTAATGCGTAGCAGGGCGTGAAGTTAAGCACTATGCCATTCATGCTGTTTGGGCTGTTCCTTTGCAGTACTTGCATCGCTAAACCGTGGGCGAGTAACAGGTGGTGAGCCGATTGACGGCCATAGGCTTTTTTCATTAAGCCGGGGGCGTGAATGCCAGCCTCATAGCCTAAATATGAGCTGCAAAAGGGTTCGTTTAAGGTGGCGTAGGAATACACTCGGTCGCCGAAGGCTTGGCTTATTTTGTCGGCATAGTCTTTGAAAAGGTAAGCGGTATCTCGGTTTAACCAGCCGCCTTGGTCCTCAATATGTTGAGGAAGATCCCAATGGTAAAGCGTGACAAATGCTTTGATATTTCTACGTTTTAGTTCGTCTAGAATGCCAATGTAGAAATCAACTCCCTGCTGATTAATGCTGCCATCTTGATTTAAGACGCGTCCCCATGCGATGGAAAAACGATAGGCATCAACCCTGAGTGACGCGATTAAGGCGATATCTTCTTGCCATAGATTCAGGTGGTTGCAGGCGACATCGCCATTGGAGGCATCACGGATTTTATCTGGTGTTGCACAAAAGGTATCCCAAATACAGGTCTGGCGAGAGTCCACGCCACCTTCGATTTGAAATGAAGCGGTCGCCACACCAAAAGTAAACGCTTTGCTTTGGAGTCTTGAGTTTTTTGGTAAAGATATTTTCATATATTCAGTCACTTAATTATATTTTTGAATTCATGCCTGCGATTTAAAACACAGAGTTCAAGATAAAGAGAGTAAAGATGCTTGCCGACTGTCACTAAAAATATTGACTTTGGTTATCGACATGTTAACAATGAAAGCGCTTACATCGAGGTTAGTGACTAATCATAAAAAGGTCAATATGTGATTTGGATAAATTAATCACGCCATTTTGACTAAGAAGATTAAACGTTTTTATCTAGATAATCGGTTGGGGAGAATAGGGCAAACATGGCTATTGCAAATGAAACTGAGGCGAGTGCGGTGAGTGAGGCAACAAGGAGTGTGCACCAGAGTGGCAACTTTAAGTTCGCTTTAGTGGCATTAACATCGTTGTTTTTCATGTGGGGATTCATTACTTGTCTTAACGATATCTTAATACCTTATTTAAAAAACATGTTTGAGCTGAATTACGCCCAAGCCATGTTGGTGCAGTTTTGTTTTTTTGGGGCTTACTTTATTGTCTCAATCCCAGCGGGTGCACTTGTGGGTAAGATTGGTTATCAAAAAGGCATAGTCACTGGGCTTGGTATTGCGTGTTTAGGCTGCTTATTGTTCTATCCTTCGGCGAGTTTCGCTTCGTATTGGATGTTCCTAGGCGCTTTTTTTGTTTTAGCCTCTGGCATTACCATTCTGCAAGTGGCGGCTAATCCTTACGTCAGTGTGCTGGGACCCGCGAAAACCGCGTCATCGAGACTCACTCTGACCCAAGCGTTTAATTCCTTTGGCACCACAGTCGCCCCGTTTTTCGGCAGTTGGTTGATTTTATCGACTTCACATCAAATGACGGGAAAGGCAGCTCCTGACCTTATGGTCAGCGCTGCGGCTCAAGCGAGCACAGTCCAAGTTCCCTATTTGATTTTAGCGGCCAGTTTATTTGTGTTGGCGGTGATTTTTATGCTGTTAAAGCTGCCTTTTTTGGGGCAAAAATTGCCAGCGAGCAGTGCTAAAGTGCTAGGCAGTGCATGGCAATTTCCGCATCTTGTTCTCGGTAGCGTGGGAATTTTTGTGTATGTGGGCGCAGAAGTCGCCATTGGCAGTTTTCTGATTAGCTTTTTAGTTCAGCCTGATATTGGCGGTTACACCCATGCCGAAGCCGCGCATTACATAGCCTATTATTTTGGTGGCGCTATGGTTGGGCGGTTTTTTGGTGCCGCTGTGATGCAAAAAATCAAAGCCGGCAAAGTGTTAGCCTTCAATGCGATTTGTGCTTGCCTGCTGGTGGCCTTAGCCATGTTCAGTACCGGGGCAATGGCGATGTGGGCCTTACTGTTAGTAGGGTTGTGTAACTCTATTATGTTTCCGACGATTTTCAGCTTGGCATTACAAGATCTTGAGCAACACACCAGCCAAGGTTCAGGCATTTTATGTTTGGCGATTGTGGGCGGCGCGATTGTGCCTTTATTTCAAGGTTTGTTAGCCGATCATTTTGGTATTCAATTGGCCTTTATCTTACCGCTGCTGTGTTATGGCTTTATCGCCTATTACGGCGCCAAGGGCTGTGATGCCCCAAGACCAAGATTTTAAATCAATTAAAACACGACGATTAAACACATGGATGCGCACACGGCGTGTGTATTAAGACATTTTATTTTTAAGGGCTAGAATTATGAGCGTTATCGCATTGAAACCCAAAACCTTTAGCTTGAGTTTATTGGCAGTGCTGACCTGCGCCAGCTTAAGTGGATGCAGTAAAACAGATCAGATAAAAGCCGATGATAGTCAGTCAGTTAAGCCCAAAGATGTTGCCGCATCTAGCTCACCCAATAGCCCCAATGGCTACAGCATCGATGGTAAGTCTACCGATATTAATATTTGGCCGCAGTTAACTATCCCCCATAAAAATCAGCCAGATGTTGAAAAGCGAGTTGCAGATTTATTAGGCAAAATGACGCTAGAGCAGAAAGTTGCGCAGATGATCCAACCTGAGATCCGCGATATCACGGTCGAAGATATGCGTAAATACGGTTTTGGCTCTTATTTGAATGGTGGCGGTTCTTACCCGAACCAAGATAAACATGCGACGCCAGCAGACTGGATTGCCTTAGCCGACGCTATGTTTCAAGCTTCAATGGATGACTCGCTCGATGGCATCAGTATTCCAACCATGTGGGGCACGGATGCGGTTCATGGTCACAACAATGTGATTGGCGCAACGCTGTTCCCGCATAATATAGGGTTAGGTGCGGCCCATCATCCTGAGCTTATTCAGCAAATTGCAGCAATCACTGCCAAAGAAGTCATGGTGACGGGGATTGATTGGGTATTTGCACCGACTGTCGCTGTGGTGCGTGATGACCGCTGGGGACGAACCTACGAGGGGTATTCAGAGGATCCTGCCATCGTTAAATCCTATTCGCACGCGATTGTCGAGGGATTACAAGGTGGCAATGATAAAGACTTTTTATCAGATCAGCATGTTATCGCTACGGTAAAACATTTCTTAGGGGATGGTGGGACCGAAGGCGGGGATGATCAGGGCGATAATATCGCATCCGAACAAGCCTTGTTTGACATTCATGCCCAAGGTTATGTCGGCGGCTTAACTGCGGGCGCGCAAACGGTAATGGCCTCATTTAATAGTTGGCACGGCGCTAAAAATCACGGTAATCCTTATTTATTGACCGATGTACTTAAGACTCGCATGGGCTTTGATGGCTTTGTCGTTGGCGATTGGAATGGTCATGGGCAGGTTGAAGGTTGCAGTAACGAATCCTGTCCTCAGGCCGTTAATGCGGGCTTAGATGTATTTATGGTGCCTACGGCCGCATGGAAACCCTTATATGAAAACACTATCGCGCAAGTTAAGTCGGGTTTGATCAGCCAAGCGCGGATTGATGATGCCGTGAGTCGTATCCTGCGCGTTAAAATTCGGGCGGGATTATTTGAAAAGCCAAGTCCAGCTAAGCGTCCTTTATCGGGTAAAACCGAGTTAATTGGACAAGCTAGCCACAGAGACGTTGCGCGCCAAGCGGTGCGTGAATCATTGGTATTATTGAAAAATAATCAGCATTTACTGCCGCTATCGCCCAAAGCTAAAGTACTCGTCGCGGGTGATGCCGCCGATAATATTGGCAAGCAATCGGGTGGTTGGTCTATTACTTGGCAGGGTACAGATAATCAAAATGCAGATTTCCCTGGAGCGACATCGATTTATGCCGGCATAGCAAAAGCGGTTTCTGCCAGTGGTGGTAACGCTGTGCTGAGTATTGATGGTCAGTTTGATACTGCGAATAAACCCGATGTGGCGATTGTGGTATTTGGTGAAGAGCCCTATGCCGAGGGCAATGGAGATATCGATAATCTTGAATATCAAAGGGGGAATAAGCGTGACTTAGCTTTATTACAAAAGCTCAAAGCCGCAGGGGTTCCTGTGGTCTCTGTGTTTATTAGCGGCAGACCTTTGTGGGTCAATCCTGAGCTTAATGACTCTGACGCCTTTGTCGCCGCTTGGCTGCCAGGTACAGAAGGTGCAGGTATTAGTGAAGTGTTATTCACTCAAGCTAATGGTGATGTTCAGTATGACTTTACTGGTAAATTGTCTTTCTCATGGCCGTCGACACCGCAGCAAACTCAAGTGAATGTTCACGACAGTGATTATTCGCCATTACTTCCCTATGGCTATGGCCTGAGCTATGCGGATAAGGCAAATAGTACTGCGCCTGCGATATTATCGAATAGTTTGTCTGAAGATAATTTCAGTGAACAAGTGCAACTCAGCCAGAAGCCGTTATTCGAGCGTGCCGTTAAGGCGCCTTGGAAAATGCTGATTGGCAGTATTGATGGTGACAAGGTTTCGATGGAACCTATCGCCAGTAGCGTGCAGACTAATGAGGTTGTGACCATAAAAACCTTTGATAAACAAGTACAAGAAGATGCTCGCCATGTCAGCTTCAACGGTAAGGCGCTTGGTTTTGTGAGTTTGCAGGGGAACTTCCCTGAAGACTTACGGGCTTATCTGGCGAGCGAGTCAGTGTTGAGTATGCAGGTCAAAGTCGGTTCATCGATTAAAGCGCCTGTTAATGTTGGCATGACCTGCGAAGGCGATTGTCGAGCCAATGTGGACATCAGCACTCAGCTAAGCGCGTTAAGCCTTGATACTTGGAGTGAACTAAACATAGATCTCACTTGCTATCAGGGGCAGGGGATTGATTTTGGTAAAATTATCTCGCCTTTCATATTGTCATCATCGGGCGCTGTGGATATCAGTTTTAGCGATATCACCTTAAAGCCAAAAACGGCGAGTATGGCGTCAGTCGAGTGTCCGTAATGTAAAATCCCAAGGCGCAGTTGGCTCGTTTACATGACGACTGCGCCTTCATTGTTTGTTGTAATAAACAGCCTTTACTTTGACAGGGGCTAATGTTGTTTTTGACCTGAGGCAGTTTTCAATTACAGTGTATGGCATCAGGCAGTAGAGCCGAGCTTCACTGAGCCGCTTTGCGTTAAATATATTGAGATGGAGTAAGTTGATGTTACGAATTGGTATCGATCTTGGCGGCACAAAAATCGAGTTAGTCGCATTGGATGACGATGGTAAAGAAGTGTTTCGTAAACGCATCCCAACGCCAAGAGAATATGTTGCAACAGTCGATGCATTAGTCGCACTCGTGACAGAAGTCGAAGAGAGCCTGCAACAAACCGCCACAATAGGCATAGGTATTCCTGGGGTGATTTCTCCTTTTACTGGCCTAGTTAAAAATGCTAATTCAACGTGGATCAATGGCCATCCCCTCGATGTGGATCTAGGCGCTCGATTAAACCGTAAGGTGAAAATCGCTAATGATGCTAACTGTTTTGCCGTATCAGAAGCGGTCGATGGCGCAGCTGCTGGCAAGTCAGTGGTCTTTGGCGCCATTATTGGTACTGGATGTGGTGCAGGTATCGCCATCAAAGGCCAAGTGCATGATGGTGGTAATGGCATCGGCGGTGAGTGGGGTCATAATCCTTTACCTTGGATGAAAGCCGATGAATTTAATACCACGACGTGTTTTTGTGGTAACAGAGACTGCATCGAGACGTTTATCTCAGGGACGGGTTTTGTACGCGATTTTCGCGCAGCAGGTGGCGTTGCTGACAGCGGTATTGAAATCGCTCAAATGATGCAAGCGGGCGATCCGCTGGCGACTCAAGCATTCGATCGCTTTATTGACCGTTTAGCCCGCTCATTGGCCCATGTGATCAATATGATGGATCCTGATGTAATCGTCCTTGGCGGCGGAGTGTCCAACATCGATGCCATTTACACTGAATTGCCAAAAGTTTTACCCTTATATGTGGTTGGCCGTGAGTGTCAAACTCCGGTTGTTAAAAACTGTTATGGCGCTTCATCGGGCGTGCGTGGCGCCGCTTGGTTGTGGGGACGCTAACTTTAACCTTAATTTGAAATAGTGTTTGATATTTAAGGCCGAATTCATTTATTTGAATTTGGCCTTTTTTTGATTTTGTCATTCTAAAGTTTTACATTTCATTAGCAACTCTTTATCTTAAGTGCTGGTAATTCTTACGCTAAGTGCTATTTTTAATGCTGGGTAGAAAGTATAAAAATGAATTAGATCATAATAATTACGCTATTGTCGTTCTCTTGGGAGTTTACTAGATGAAGCATTTGTCCATCAGTACTAAGTTGTTGTGGATTACATCAGCATTATTTTTATCGATAGTGGCTATTTTATCTATCAGTTTATGGTGGACGCTGTCGGCTCAAAACGCACAATTGTCGGATCAAGTTCAAAATACCCTACAAACGGAAACGCGGGATAAACTCGAAGCCCGCGCCGGTGAATATGGTGAAATGGTCGCCGGATTTATCAATGAAGCATACCGTATTCCTTTCTCTTTTGCGGGTATGCTAGAAAGTACCGCTGACGAATTACCTTTAAAGCGCGACCGCTTAGAACTCGCAGTGGCGGCAGTGCTGAAGAAGAATGCGCAAGTCTCTTCCATGTATGCCCAGTTCGAACCTAATGGTTATGATGGGCTCGACAGTGAGTTTTTGAATGTTAATGTCAGTCACAGTGTGGCGACATCGGGTGCGCTAGAGGTCTATTACACCCGTAACGACGATGGCACTGTGGAGCATAACCAAGTTGAAGATTCGGCAGAAAAGTACCTCACTAGCTTAAATGAGTTTGGGATCCGTGATGCTGAATGGTATTTATGTGGTAAAGAAACCTTAAAGCCCTGTTTAATGGAGCCGTACTTATACGAGATCACTCCAGGCAACAAAGCATTAATGACCTCGTTGACTGTGCCCGTGCTTAAACATAAGCAATTTATCGGCATAGTCGGTGTAGATGTAAACTTGCCAGTGTTTCAAACCCTTATCGATAAGTTATCCAAAAGCCTCTACGATGGACAAGCAAAAGTCACTTTGCTGAGTACCCGTGGTTTAGTGGTCGCGGCAAGTCATTACAGTAAAAAGGCGCGTCCATTAGCTGAGTCGATAAATCCAACTCTCGCCTCGCAAATTATCTCGTTGCACAAGAATTCCGGCTACATGGTTAACGATGATGAAATTATTGTTGCCTACCCCATTAAGATCCCGCTAGCAAATGCCGAGTGGTCCTTGGTTATCCAAGTGCCGACAGCACAGGCGTATAAAAGCTCGATTGAGCTTAATAATGATATGGATGAAATGGCGACTTCCTTAGGCAGTTTGCTGCTGATAGTGGGGATTGTGGTATCGATTGCCGCTGTAATTACCATTAGCTTAGTGATCCGTAGCATTATCTCACCTTTGAAGCTGATCCAAGGCCGAGTGGAACATCTTGCGAGTGCCGATGGCGATTTAACGCAATCGATTGAGGTTGATTCCCATGCTGAATTGATTGCGCTAGCGAAAGGTTTCAATTCCTTTATTTATAAACTTAAAAATTTGATTGCCGAACTGAAAACGCTTGCGAGCCGCTCTCAGGAGGAAAGCCAAGCCTCTGCTAAAATTGCCCAGCTCACCCGTGACAGCGTGAATCGCCAGTACGGTGAAATTGAGAGTGTAGTAACGGCTGTGAACCAAATGAGTGCCACCGCACTTGAGGTTGCTAAGGCATCAGAGCAAACGGCTGCAGAAACTGAAGCCATGTCGCGCAATATTCGTCACAGTGAAGAGAGCCTGACAAAGGCAATGGATTTCGTCGCGACTATGTCTCAGGAGTCAATGGAGGCTAAGCTAGCGGTGAGTAAAGTCGCCGACAGCAGCATGAACATCAGCCGTATTCTTGAGGTGATTAGCTCCATTGCTGCGCAAACTAACCTGTTAGCGCTCAATGCGGCAATTGAAGCGGCAAGGGCGGGCGAGCAGGGACGGGGCTTTGCTGTGGTGGCTGATGAAGTCCGTGCACTGGCATCTAAGACTCAAAGCTCGACGAATGATATTAGTACTCTTATCGATGCACTGCAAAAAGAAGTTCAAAGTGCTTCTGGCATCATAGATAAAGGCGCTGAACGGGCACAAATGGCCGTCTCTCAAACAGAGCAAGCGTTAAACTCATTGAACTCAATGGTGAGTCAGATTGGGGAAATTTCAGGTCAAGTGACCCATATTGCCGCCGCCGCAGAAGAGCAGAGCGCAGTGACTGAAGAGGTTAATCGTAATATCACAGGGATTTCTGATTCGGCTTCCGAACTTGCACGTCTTGCGGGCGAAGCACAGCAAAGCAGTGTAGTTTTAGCAAACTTAGTGAAGCAGCAACATGAGCAGTTAGGCAAGTTAAAAACCTAGCACTCAGATATTTGTGGAATTAGCTCATTGATTTTAAATAGGCTCTTTGATTGTGTTGCTGCTTAACACTTATCAAAGAGCCTATTTTTATGGATATTTAAATAACATCGAATAGGCTAAAAATTTAAAACAGTTCAGCGAGGGGGAATGTGTAAATACACGGATATTGTGTGATAACTAGCGGAGAACAGTTTTT
>NZ_JAMTCC010000041.1:0-42621 GCF_025370265.1 Shewanella septentrionalis
GCTTAGCGCCTCTTTTTTATTAATAACTTAACAGCACATAGATTTAGCGTAGTTCAGCAGGCACCGCAAAGACAGTGTCTTCCTTACGGCCTTCGACCTCAGTTACCACACTAGGCGCAAGTTTCGCAATTGCTTGGACAACTTGTTGAACTAGGACCTCAGGTGCAGAAGCACCAGCGGTAACAGCAACACGCGAAACATTATCGAACCAGCTAGATTCAACATCGTCAGCAGTATCTACCAGGTAAGACTGGGTTCCCGTCTTCAATGCGAGCTCGCGTAACCGATTAGAGTTAGAGCTGTTTTTTGATCCGACAACAATCAACAAATCCACATCTGCAGACAGATTACGTACTGCATCTTGACGATTTTGAGTCGCATAACAAATATCGTCCTTGCGAGGTCCTTCAATTGAAGGAAACCTTTTTTGCAACGCGGCAATAATGTCTAACGTATCATCGACTGATAAGGTTGTTTGGGTCACAAAGCAGAGATTATTAGGGTCGCGCACTTCTAGCGCATCCACATCGGCAGGCGATTCAATTAAATAAACGCCGCCGTTAGGATTATCGTATTGACCCATAGTCCCCTCTACCTCAGGGTGGCCTTCATGTCCAATCAGAATGCACTCAATACCTTTACGGCTTGCTCGCGTAACTTGAAGATGTACTTTGGTCACTAAGGGACAAGTCGCATCAAAAACTCTCAACCCTCTCGCCTTTGCTTCTTGTCTCACAGCTTGGGATACACCATGAGCACTGAAGATAACAATGTTGTTATCCGGCACTTGATCTAACTCTTCGACAAAAACCGCACCGCGATCCTTCAGATTCTGCACGACATAGCGATTATGTACGACTTCATGTCGAACATAGATAGGCGGTGAAAACAATTCCAACGCCCGTTCAACAATACTGATAGCACGATCAACACCCGCACAAAAACCACGCGGGTTCGCGAGCATAATATTCAAACTTGGGCTGGTAGGATCGAGTTTCATCTTAAAGTACCTTTACAACGTCCAGTTCAAAAGTGATCTTGTGCCCTGCCAGAGGATGATTCAGATCGACTGTGATGGAATCACCCGCGACATCACGGACAATACCCGGGATTTCACTGCCACCTGGGCCAGCAAAACTGACAATCACGCCTGCTTCTAAACTCATGTCTGCCGGAAAACGGCTTCTGTCTAGATAGTGAATAGCATCAGGATTTGATTCACCAAAGGCATCAATCGCTTCAAGGGTAAAACTGTGTTTATCACCTTCAGCAAGCGTTGCCAATTGCGCCTCAAATGCTGGACTTAACGTACCGTCACCCACATTTAATCGAGCTGGTTTACCCGAAGCTTTAGTGCTATCAGCGGTTGAACCATCAGAAAGCACAATATTCATATGGCATAGTAAAGATCGCGTCACAGTCACTTTTTAACCCCTTCGGCGCAATCTGTTTCAGATTTACCGCTTAAAAATGCATCCCAAATGATCAACACAGCACCAATACAAATCGCCGAATCGGCGATATTGAAAGCTGGATAGTGGCTCTTAGCCCAAAAGAAATCGATAAAATCAACCACAAAACCGTGCATTAATCTGTCGACCAAATTGCCTAGGGCACCACCAATCACTAAAGTGTAAGCCAGATTCAGTTTCAACAACGAAGCGGATTGCTTACGCAACCACACTGTGAGTAGAGTACTGAATCCAACCGCAACAATCGTAAATAACCAACGCTGCCAACCACCGGCGTCACTTAAAAAACTAAAGGCGGCCCCGTAGTTACGTACATAAGTGAAATTAAAGAAAGGCAATAAATTCAGCGATTCATGCAAATCAAAATTGGCTAAGACCCATTGTTTAGATAGCTGATCGGCGAAAAACACCAATACAGCTACCCAATACCAACGTAAGCCACTGTCTTTCCAAGTTAATGGCATACAGATCCTTTACGCAAACAGACGAACTTCGCCGTCACCTTCAATGTTTGTTACGCAGCGAGTACAGAGTGTTGGGTGGGCCTCGATGGTGCCAACCTCTTCTCTGTGATGCCAACAACGCTCACACTTCTCAGCAGTGCTTGAAGCAACCACTAATTTCAGTGACGCCAGCTCAGTTTCAACCGCTTCTGATGTCGCATCCGCTAAAGGCAAGACTTTGGCTTCAGAGGTCAATAACACAAATCTTAGCTCATCGCCGATATGGGTTAATTGTTCAGTCAAAGCTGCATCAGCAAACAAGGTCACTTCCGCTTCTAATGAACCACCGATACGTTTGTCACGGCGAGCTTGTTCAATCACTTTATTGACTTCGTTACGCACAGTCAGCAGTTGCTGCCAATAGTCGTCGCTCAAATCCGTCGCTAAGGTGACTGATTTCAAGCCTTGATACCATTCTTGAGTAAAGACATAGGCATCACGCTCGCCAGGCAATAGTTGCCACACTTCGTCAGCAGTGAAGCTTAGAATTGGTGCAATCCAACGTACCATAGCCTCAGAGATCAGATACAGCGCCGATTGACAACTACGGCGTGCATGGCCTTCTTGCTTAGCCGTATATTGGCGATCTTTAATGATGTCCAGATAGAAACTGCCTAACTCAACCGAGCAGAACTGCATCAGTTTTTGAGTCACAATATGGAAGTTATATTGTTCATAGGCTTCAATAATTTCCTGTTGCAGCGCAGCAGCGCGGCGCACAACCCAACGGTCTAACGCCACCATATCTTCAACAGCAACTAAATCCTTAGCAGGATCGAAACCGTTCAAGTTGGCTAATAGGAAGCGGGCAGTGTTACGAATACGACGATAGGCATCGGCGCTACGATTTAAGATTTCGTCAGAAACCGTCATCTCACCGCTGTAATCTGTTGCCGCAACCCATAAACGCAGAATATCGGCGCCTAATTTGTTGGTTACCGTTTGCGGCGCAATCACGTTACCGATAGATTTTGACATCTTGCGGCCTTTACCATCGACGGTAAAACCGTGAGTCAGTACTTGCTTATAAGGTGCTTTGCCATTCATAGCGGTTGAAATCATCAAAGATGACATAAACCAGCCGCGATGTTGGTCGCTACCTTCAAGATACAAGTCAACGCCGTGTCCGTGGAATTCAGGACGAGCCGCAACCACTGACGAGAAGGTTGAACCTGAGTCATACCAAACGTCCAGAGTATCAGTGACTTTACGATATTGCTCAGCTTCATCACCCAACAATTCGGCGGCATCGAGATCCCACCAAGCTTGAATACCTTGCTGTTCGATACGATTCGCCACGCGTTCCATTAGCGACACGCTATCTGGGTGCAACTCTTCGGTTTCACGATTCACAAACAACGTGATAGGCACACCCCAAGTACGTTGGCGTGAAATACACCAGTCAGGGCGGTTTTCAACCATTTTTTCGATACGACTTTGACCCCAATCAGGGATCCATTGAGTCTGTTCGATTTCTTTCAATGCTTGCGCACGCAGACCATGGTTATCCATAGAGATAAACCACTGCGGCGTTGCACGGAAGATGATCGGTGTTTTGTGACGCCAGCAATGTGGGTAGCTATGACGGTAAGCCACGTGATTCAGCAAGGCGCTCTTTTCTCTCAGTAAAGCAACAACGTTATCGTTGGCTTTAAAGACATGTTGGCCAGCAAAATACTCAGTATCTGGCTTGTATACACCGTTATCGCCAACAGGGTTTGCCACTTCTAAACCGTACTTTTGACCAACCACAAAGTCGTCTTGACCGTGACCAGGGGCAGTGTGAACGATACCAGTACCGGCATCAGTCGTGACGTGATCGCCTAAAATTGCCGGAACATCAAAATCTAAGAATGGGTGATTAAAGCGGACAAGCTCAAACGCTGCGCCTTTGGCAGAGCCAAGCACTGTATGGCTTTCCACGTTATAGCGAGTCAGGCAAGATTCAACTAATACTTCAGCTAAAATAAGCGCTTGCGTCACACCGTCTTTTTCGAATTCAACTAAGCTGTAATCCAGCTCAGGGCTTAATGACAAGGCGCGGTTCGCTGGTAGCGTCCATGGTGTGGTAGTCCAAATCACCATAGAAACTGGATGTGAGTAATCGCTTACCCCAAACTTAGCTGCAACGGCATTGCTATCCGCCGCCACAAACGCCACATCGATAGCAGGTGAGGTTTTGTCTTCGTATTCCACTTCAGCTTCAGCTAAGGCAGAACCGCAGTCAGTACACCAATGCACTGGCTTTACGCCTTTATGTAAGTGACCACTTTCAATCACTTTCGATAAAGAACGTACGATATTAGCCTCGGTTGAAAAATCCATCGTCAGGTACGGATTGTGCCAGTCGCCTAATACACCTAAACGGATAAAGTCTTCACGTTGGCCGTTAACTTGCTCGGCGGCGTATTTACGGCATTCTTCGCGGAATTCTGCCGCAGAGATTTTTTGACCAGGCTTACCCACTTTTTGCTCAACTTTAAGCTCAATAGGTAAACCGTGGCAATCCCAACCTGGCACATACGGTGCGTCAAAACCAGATAGGGTTTTTGACTTAATAATAATGTCCTTGAGGATTTTATTAACTGAGTGACCAATATGAATACTGCCATTCGCATACGGTGGGCCGTCGTGCAAAATGAAGGGAGTACGGCCAATTCGGCTATCACGGATCTGCTGATACAAACCGTCTTTTGTCCAGCGCTCTAACATCTCTGGCTCGCGATTTGCCAAATTACCACGCATCGGAAACTCTGTTTCCGGCAAATTCAAAGTAAATTTATAGTCGCTCATTGATCCTATACCGTTAATTAAACTGATAAATTTCAGCCTGCATCATTACCAAATAAAGCTCTGGCTTCATTTGCATCATTTAAAATCTGTTGCTTAAGCGCATCCAATGAGTCAAAAGGTTGCTCATCACGGAGTTTAGCCACCAACTCGACCTCAACATGTTTGCCATAAATGTCACCTTCAAAATCAAAAAGATGCACCTCAAGCTGACACACTTGACCGTTCACTGTCGGACGGAACCCAATATTGGCTACGCCCTCATAAATATCGCTGTTATCCCAATAACACTTGACCGCAAACACACCGCGTACCGGCACAACATTGCGCTTTAAGGCGATATTGGCTGTGGGAAAACCAATGGTGCGGCCAATTTTTTGCCCATGCGCGACACGACCACTCAAGGTAAAAGGATGACCGAGCAAGCGTCTTGCTTGCTCAAGATTACCCTTAGCCAATTGTTCACGCACGGCGGTTGAGCTCACTCTTTGCGAGCCCAGCATAAAACTTTGGGTGCTGACCACTGTAAAGCCATATTGGATACCCGCCTGCACTAGCATCTCAAAATTGCCTTTACGGCCCTGACCAAAACAAAAATCATCGCCGACCACTAGGTACTTAACACCGAGTTTGCGGACCAACAATTCTTCAATAAAATGCTCAGCGGGTTGATTGGCAAAAGTGCGATTAAAGTTAACACACACTAACCGTTCGACCCCTAGTTCATCGAGCAACATGACTTTATCACGTAATAAACTTAAACGAGCTGGCGCATTGTCGCCGCTAAATAATTCCTGCGGCTGAGGTTCAAACGTCATCAAAGTAGATGGCAGCGATAACTGCTTTGCCTTCTGCACTAAGTTCGCAATCACTTGTGCATGACCACGATGGACACCGTCAAAATTACCTATAGTCAATACACACCCGTGGTGGGATGACAAAATGTTATGTATACCGCGGATTAATTCCATAACTTTAGACAACTGCCAAGCGCAAATCGGCTGATTATATAACAGCTAGCGATGAGAATCAGCAATCAAACTCCCCGTTTAATTGACCAAGGACGAATTCCGAGCAAAAGCAGTCCCAACAAGTAACTGACTGCCCCCGCTAAAATCAAGCCTATCAAGGCTTTTGCACGCTCGAACAAATGCCAATCTAACCAAATTTGTTGCGAAGGTAAAAAGTAATACAAGACTACCACCATCAAGGCGGTAGAGACCACGGCTTTAGCAAAAAACACCATAGTCGGCCTAGAAACGCGATAAACGCCGGCTAAATGCAATCCTCGATAAAGTAAAGTGGCGTTGAGCAATGCTGACATTGAAGTCGCAATCGCCAGTCCAACATATCCAAAAGGAATAGCAAACAATAAGTTAAAGCCCATGTTGGTGAACATGGCGATAATGCCATAACGCACAGGGGTTTTGGTATCTTGGCGGGAGTAATAACCTGGTGCGAGTACTTTAATCAGCATAAAACTGAGTAACCCGCTACCGTAAGCCATCAAACTATAAGAAGCCATTTCAACATCATGTATCGAAAAAGCACCACGCATAAATAACACCATCAGCATAGGTTTGGCGAGCACGATCAAACCCATCATGGCTGGTAGGCCTAGCAGCAAAATCGCTTTAACTCCCCAATCCATCGTCAAGCCAAACCCCGCACCTTCAGCATTCACATGGTTTCGTGACAGCGCAGGCAAAATCACAGTACCAATCGCGATCCCAAACAATCCTAGGGGAAACTCCAATAAACGGTCGGCATAATAGAGCCAGCTTATTGAGCCCGTCATCAAAAAACTGGCGATAAAGGTATCAAATAACAGGTTAATCTGTGAAACCGATACGCCAAATAGCGCCGGGATCATCAAGGTTCTGATTTTCACTACTCCAGGGTGATGCCAACCCCACGAGGGTCTAACCAGTGAATTTTCACGCAACAAAAAAGGAATTTGAAATAAGAACTGGATTAATCCGCCACAAAAAACGCCCCAAGCAAGAGTGATTTCGGGTTGAGTCGATGTTGGCGCATAAAATATAGCCGCGGTAATGATCGCCACATTAAGGAATACAGGGGTAAACGCCGAAACCGCAAATCGGCCTCGGGTGTTTAAAATAGAGCCAGCCAGTGCGGTAAAGGTGATAAACCACAAATAAGGAAAAGTAATTTTAAGCACTACGGTGGCGAGTTCAAATTTAGCGCCGTCGGGCTCATTATTGAGCCAAGCGATAAACCAACCACCGCCGAATAAGGCCGATAACACAGGCGAAGCCACCACGCCCACAAGCGTCACAATCGTCACCAACAAACCTAATGTGCCTGCAACTTTACTCAACAGGTCACGGGTTTCTTCCGCGGTATGTTTCTCTTGGTACTCAGTTAAAACAGGCACAAAGGCTTGTGCAAAAGCCCCTTCTGCAAACAAACGACGTAAAAAGTTAGGAATTTTATTGGCGAAGAAAAACACATCGGCACTTGTCCCGGCCCCCATCAAGTTAGCAACGACGACGTCCCGAACAAGACCTAACACACGGGATATCAATGTCATAGCACTAACAATCAGACCAGATTTTAATAATTTTCTACTCAAACGTCCCCCAGACCCATATCGAATTGATTAGGTGATACATCTCAAAAAATCGATTCAGGCTCTGTCACACTGCGGTAATAGCTGCTAGAATTGCGCCACATATTACACGAGTTGGGTCGAAGATAGCCAAGGCAGGTTGGATTAATTTATCTTTATGATGAATATTCAATCATAGTCATTGACAAAGTGACTAAATGCAGGCATATTCCTCGGCCTTTAAAAGTATCAAATCCAGTTTTTAGGAGTTGCACCTTGGCTAATAGCAAGTCTGCAAAGAAGCGCGCGCTTCAATCTGAAAAGCGTCGTCAGCATAACGCCAGCCGTCGCTCAATGTTACGTACATACGTTAAAAAAGTAATCGCTGCAATTAAAGCAGGCGATCACAAAACAGCAGCAGAAGCTTTTGCTGTTGCTCAACCAATCGTTGACCGTATGGCGACTAAAGGTCTTATTCACAAGAATAAAGCCGCTCGTCAAAAGGCACGTTTGAACGCTAAGATCAAAGCAATCGCTGCTTAATCTATAAAATAGCAAATGAAAAAAACCGGCAGTTGCCGGTTTTTTTATATCTGAAAAACACTATTAATGACAATAAATGTTATTCAATAAGTGGATCATCTCCCGTACTTCATCACTCTTGAGCGAATAAAATACCGTTTGCGCTTCTTTGCGTGTGGTTACTAAATTATCTTTGCGTAACCAAGCAAGGTGTTGTGATAGTGCCGATTGACTTAAGCCTAATTTTTTATTCATTTCGCCAACGCACATTTCTCCTTCATTCAATAAATAACAAAGAATAAATAAACGGCGTTCGTTCGCGAGTGCCTTTAATAGCACTACCGCATGATCGGCTCGCTCCTGCATTAATTCAATATTCATTACGCACTTTCTCTCCTAAAACTAACCCCTGCGCTAATATAGCGTTGCCTTACGGATATAGTCGGGACATAAAGCACACTTTTTGCTAGATTGTTTTTAAAAATGGGACATGCTTAATAAAAATAAAGGAAATCTAATGAAGCCCTATCAAACTGCACTTCTCTCTAGTCTTTTAATTGGGAGTTTAAGTGCGTGCCAAACTCAAGTAGAAACAGCCACGACAAGTGAAGCCATAAAATTACAACAGACGGCATTAGCTTCACAATTAGGCTATGACATAGTCGAATCGCTCACGGTTGAAGTAGGCCCAAGACTTGCTGGTAGCCCAAAAGATATCATCGCCGTTAACTGGGCGATGGAGAAACTGACAAGCCTTGGATTTGACCGCGTTTATAAAGAACCAGTACAAGTGCCCATTTGGGAGCGCGGTGAAGCCAAAGCCAAAATAACCTTCCCAGTCGAGCAGCCGCTGGTCATTACTGCGCTTGGCGGCAGCGTTGCGACACCAGCAGGTGGTTTACAGGCTAAAATCGCACGTTTTGATAGCCTAGAGGCACTACAACAAGCCAAGCCTGAAGACGTGCAAGGTAAGATTGCGTTTATTGACCAAAAAACTGAACGCCACATTACTGGTGAAGGTTATGGCAAAAGCGTTGGCGGCCGCTCAAAAGGTGCCGTCGCAGCAGCGCAAAAAGGCGCAGTTGCGATCGTGATCCGCTCTATTGGCACAGATCATGACCGCATGGCCCATACAGGTGTTATGCGCTACCAAGATGACGTGCCAAAGATCCCCGCTGCTGCCATGTCAAACCCCGATGCAGATTTGGTCGATGCATTACTAAAACGCAATCCTGATGCTCTACTTGAATTGCAGATGTCACCAAAGAATGCAGGCTTTAATACGTCTTACAATGTCATTGCCGAAGTGACAGGCAACAGCAAGCCCAATGAAATAGTATTGATTGGCGCTCATTTAGATTCTTGGGATGAAGGTACGGGTGCAATTGATGATGGGGCGGGTGTCGCGATTGTGACAGCTGCAGCTAAGCATATTCAAGATCTTCCGGTAAAACCCGCTCGTACCGTCAGAGTGGTGCTATATGCCGCTGAAGAAATTGGGCTTGTGGGCGGTAAAGCCTATGCCGAAGCGCATAAAGCGGAATTACCACTGCACTACATTGCTGCAGAGTCTGATTTTGGCGCGGGCCGAATCTATCAAATCGATACTAAGGTCAATGAGAGCGCATGGACTGAGGTACAGCATGCACTTAGCCCTATGTCATTCAATGGTGTTGCACTTGGCAACAACCAAGCTTCTGGCGGGCCTGATGTCTCTATGTTGCCGGCCCTAGGCGTACCTGTTGCATCATTAAGGCAAGATGGTCACGATTATTTCGATTACCATCACACACCGAATGATACCTTAGATAAAATCGACCCTGCCGCATTGGCTCAAAACGTCGCCGCCTACGCACAATTTGCTTATATCATGGCAAATTCAACGGTGACATTAACGCCTTTAGTCACTCAATCTGAAAAATAGAGAGTTGATAAAAATAATAGAGAGAACAACATAAGCTGTTCTCTCTATCAATTAACATCTTCTCGATATTGCGCTATTGCTCTGCACGTAAAAATGTTGGATGTGTCGGTGAACTTTGCTCTTCACTATAATAATAACCCGCGAGATTAAATGCCTTTAACTCAGCTAGGGTATTCACTTTATTGGTGATGATATATCTCGCCATCATGCCCCTTGCACGCTTAGCAAAAAAACTGATCACTTTATATTGACCATTTTTACCATCTTTAAACACGGGTGAAATTAATTGCCCTTGCAGTTTTTTAGGCTTTATCGCTTTGAAATACTCATTAGAAGCAAGATTGACAATTATATCGCTACCACTTTCCGCAAGCGCTTCATTTACCGCTTGCGTTAAGGTATCACCCCAAAATTCATATAGATTTTTACCTTTTGGATTCGAAAGTGCAGTTCCCATCTCTAAGCGGTAAGGCATGATTAAATCCAGCGGTCTGAGTAGCCCATAAAGACCCGATAGAATACGCAGCTGCGACTGAGTCTGAGCGATTTCAGCTTCTGATAAGCTATCAGCATCGAAACCTGTATACACATCGCCTCTAAAGGCAAATATAGCCTGTTTGGCATTATCTAAATTAAAATCTGGCTGCCACTCTCCGAAACGCGCCGCATTTAAACCCGCAATTTTATCGCTCACCTTCATTAAAGTCGCAATATCTGAAGGGGTCAATTGCCGACAAACTTGGATCAATTCCTGACTATGAGTTAAGAAATCAGGCTGTGAATACACCTGTGTCAGTGGCGGCTGTTCAAAATCTAAGGTCTTCGCCGGCGAAACCAATATCAACATCAAAAACTCCCAACAGAAACAAAAAGACATGCCTATGATACTGAACGAACATAAAAAAACCACGCTTTAACGGCGTGGTCTTTTCGATTGCGACAATCAGAAATCTCTGTCGTCGACTATCTGGGTTACCTAAGGCTTTTTAACCGATGTAAGACTGGCATCTTGCCAAATATCATCATCGAGTTGATCCATTAATTCAGGAAACTTACTGCGATCAAACTCAGGAGACTTACCCGCTTTGACCTGCTCGCGATAATCGTTGATTACGCGAATAGCCAAACCTGATAACAGTAGGAGGGCGATAATGTTCACTGTCGCCATTAATCCCATAGAAACGTCGGCTAAGTTCCACACCAGACTTATCTTCGCCACGGCACCAAACATCACCATACCCAATACACACAAACGGAACAAAGGCAGTAATTTGGTACTGTTGCCCATTAAAAACATAACGTTTGTTTCAGCGTAAGAGTAATTGGCTATGATTGATGTAAAGCAGAATAAGAAAATCGCTACCGCAATAAACGCCCCACCCCAGTCACCAACATGAGTAGACATAGCATTAATGGTTAATCGTATGCCATCGTCACTCGAGCCAATATCTCCTGATAGTAGGATTATTGCAGCCGTTGCAGTACAAATAACAATAGTGTCAGCAAACACACCCATCATTTGTACAAAACCTTGGGATGCTGGATGGTTCGGATTAGGCGACGCACTGGCCGCGACATTCGCCGCGCTCCCCATACCCGCTTCGTTCGAAAAGAGTCCGCGTGCAATACCCGCTTGCATAGCTTGCGCGACAGTATAAGCGACACCACCGGCAGCAGCCTCTTGCCAACCAAAAGCACTTTTCACAATTAAGCTAATAATCGCAGGTAGTTGATCAAGGTTGAAAATAACGATGATAAAGGCAACGAGAATATAGGCTAATGCCATGATAGGAACAATAAACTCAGAGACTCGGGCAACTTTACGCAGACCACCGACAATCACAAATCCACTGGCAATCACGAGTCCAATCCCGACATAAGTTGGATTAAACCCAAAAACTCGCTCCATGGCTCCAGTAATCGTATTTGCTTGCACCGCGTTAAATACCAGACCAAAAGCAATGATCAGGAATACAGCAAATAAAATGCCCATCCAGCGCTGGCCCAAGCCTTTTTCCATGTAGTAAGAAGGACCGCCGCGGAACTGACCGTTATGATCTCGCACTTTGTAAACCTGCGCTAAGGTTGATTCAACCATAGCAGTAGCCATACCTAAAATAGCGATAAGCCACATCCAAAATACCGCACCAGGACCTGCAGCACCAATAGCGACTGCAACACCGGCCATATTACCGGCACCGACACGGGCCGCCATACTGGTACAAAAGACTTGAAATGATGAAAGACCGCTATCGCAACCTTGGCGACTCATGGTCATGACTTTGATGGAATGTTTAAAGTGGGTTAACTGGATAAAGGCAAGTCTAATGGTAAAATAAAGACCAGCTCCTACTAGCCCATATACTAACAACTTACCCCAAAGTAGCGCATTCAAAAAATTAACTATGGTTTCTAACATATTATTTTACTTCTTCCCGTAGCAAATGCTCCTCAAATTGAATGGCAATTAGAGGTACAACATCTGTGGTGAATGAATCCTTCCAAGTTAAAGGTAAGAATTTCAGTAGATTTATTTTTTCAAATTATCCTTCCGTGAATTTACAACATCACGGCTACCGAATTCAACGCAGCAAAATAGCACAGTATTCGAAATTGCTCATGTGATCAAGCTCGCGTTTGCGCAGTTAAACACCATCAACATCACGTCTCACAACATAAGCTAAGTCACTGTTAAAGCTGAACTAACAAAAGTGCACAGTTAGCACATTATTTTTAACAGTAAAAACAACTTTTAAAATTTGGATGCAGGGCACATTTTTGTAATAAAATTACAAATATAGTAGTCACATAGAAACTTCAATCATCTCTTGTTTGTTTTAGTGAGGCTTTATATGACACAAATACATGAAATCAATGCACTGAAAAAATATGTCAGAGCGACTAACTTTCTTGCGACCTCGCAGATTTATCTCAAACAAAACGTCTTACATAAACGTCCACTTGCCCATACTGATATCAAACCACGTTTACTTGGCCACTGGGGTACCTGCCCCGGCATTAACTTTGTTTACGCCAACATTAATAGATTGATTGTTAAACACAATCGCTCATTCATCTATTTAGTTGGTCCAGGTCACGGTTTCCCTGCAGTACAAGCTAACTTATTCATAGAGGGTTCGTTAAGTCATTTCTATCCAGAAACGATCCCCTACAATGAAACGGGTATCGAAGATATTTGTAAGAAGTTTTCCGCAGCTTACGGCTACCCTTCACATGCAAACCCAGAAGCTCCAGGACAAATTCTTGAAGGTGGCGAACTTGGCTACTCACTTTCAGTAGGCTGGGGCGCTGTTCTTGATAATCCAGATCTAATCGCCACCGTCTTAATTGGTGACGGTGAAGCAGAAACGGGGCCATTAGCCGCATCTTGGTATGCAAATCGCTTAGTATCTCCTGCGACTAGCGGTGCAGTATTACCGATTGTGCATATCAATGGCTATAAAATTTCAGGCCCAACCCGCATGGGACGCATGAGTCATGAAGAACTGGATCTTGAATTCCGTGGTCTTGGCTACTTCCCTATTATCGTTGATAACGAATTAGAAGAAGATATCTATGTGCAAATGACGAATGCCATGGATACCGCCTACGCCATGATCAATGATATCCAACGTCGTGCCCGTAGTGGCGAAGATGTGGTTAAGCCTAAATGGCCAGTGATTTTAATGCGTACCGCCAAAGGTTGGACCGGTGTCAGTGAGTATAAAGGTAAGAAACTCGAAGGTAACTGCGAATCACACCAAGTGATCGTCAATAAATGTGCCACAGATAAAGGTCATCTGGATGCACTAAACAATTGGCTTGCCAGTTACAACTTCC
Source organism: Shewanella septentrionalis (assembly GCF_025370265.1). Lineage (NCBI taxonomy): Bacteria > Pseudomonadati > Pseudomonadota > Gammaproteobacteria > Alteromonadales > Shewanellaceae > Shewanella > Shewanella septentrionalis. Next base: position 13,624 of record NZ_JAMTCC010000041.1, read on the forward strand.
AAGAACTTTACCAAATGAATGATAAAGGTGAGCTTATTTTTGATGCAGACATTTGCTCATTAATTCCACCTAAGCAACTTGCCTGTGGTCGTCAACATTTGAGTTACGGCGGGGAAGTCGTTAGAGCGTTAGCGAATCCCGATCTCGAAAAACTTAGCTATGGCCCAGAAGTACCACGTGGTCACCGTGGTTATTCAATGCTGAAAATGGGCGAATGGATGCGTGATGCATTCAAGTTGAACCGTGATCAACGTAATCTACGTATTTTTAGCCCTGACGAAACCTATTCAAATCAACTACAAGCCGTATTTGAAGAAACCGATCGTGCATGGCAATGGCCAATTGAGAGCTGGGATGAAGACATGTCCCGTGAAGGGCGAGTCATTGAACTGCTTTCTGAAAATTTGCTGTTTGGTATGTTACACGGTTACACAGTCACAGGCCGCCACGGTATGTTCCCAACCTATGAGTCATTCTCACAAGTGATCTCATCGATGGCAGACCAATACTGTAAATACGTCTACGCGAGCCAAGGCGTACACTTCCGTAAGCCACTGCCTGCATGTAACGTCGTTTTATCTTCGTTGCTAGAACGCCAAGACCATAATGGCTACTCGCATCAAAACCCGTCTTTCCTGGGCGCTATGCTAGAGAAGCATCCTAAAATTATCTCTGCTTATTTACCAGCAGATGCCAACAGCACCTTAGTTTATACCGAACGCGCTTATGCTGACCGCGACAAACTCAATATTCTCGTTGCGGGTAAGAAAGAGTTACCACAATGGTTAAGCTTGGAAGAAGCGCGTAAACAAGCAAAAGATGGCGTGATGGTTTGGGATTTTGCCTCTGATGAGAATCCAGATATTGTGCTGGCAGGTTGTGGTGATTACGTCACTCAAGAATGTATGGCTTCATTAGTATTGATCAGAGAACTACTTCCAAGAGTCAAAATTCGCTTCGTTAGCGTCACAGAATTAAGCAGTGATGGCCTAGGAAGTCGCAAATTTAAAGAAAAACCTTGGTTAATGGACGAAATATTTACCCAAGATAAAGGCGTGGTATTCAACTATCACGGTTACCCAAATACGATCAAAAAGTTAATATTTGATTACAAAGGCAGCCGTCGCTTCAGAATCAAAGGCTATGAAGAAGAAGGTTCAACAACCACTCCATTCGATATGGGCGTTCGTAACGGTACATCACGTTATCACCTAGTGATTGATATGGCTTACAAACTGTTCCAACAGGGCGTCATTGATGAAACTATGCACGTTTCCATCACCACTGACATGTTGCAAAGATTAGTTGATCACCGCAACTATATTAAAGCCAATGGTGTCGACCCAGTAGAAATTGAGAATTGGGTATGGACACGTTAAAGTTTACGAAAAAATAACAAAATAATTCATTTTAAAGGCATTCCTCGGAGTGCCTTTTTTATGTTTAAAAGCATCTTACAGAATGATACCTCATAAAAATGAAGAGGCTTAGCACTGGCTAAATTTAACAAACCAAGTGATAATTAATCGCTGGCTACAATACCAAAGGATCCCCACATTAAGTGCTAGCAATGTTTTGCACACAAATAATTGCAGAGCATATTGGTGGAGAATCATAAATAATGGAATTGGAGAACATGATGAATCATAAATTAAAATTTGTACTGCTTGCATCGCTATTACCTTTCACCGCATCTGCGGCTCAGGAACTAACACCTTGGTATGTCGGTGGTGGACTTGGCGTAAATAACTATGAGCCGAACTGCGATTTAAAAACAACTAAAGTGTGCGGTGAAGATGACCCATATGCTTGGGATATTTTCGCAGGTTACATGTTCAATGACTACTTTGGGATTGAGTTAGGTTACCGTAATCTTGGTCGTGCAGAATGGACCGATTATAGCAACAAGCTCAATGATCTAGGAGTTAAAGGTACGACTCTTGGGCTTGTAGGCGTATGGCCAATAGCTAACAACTGGAGTTTATCTGTTGAAGCTGGCGCAATGAACTATTTAATATCCAATAATAAACAATGGGGTAGCGAATACTACAGCGATAGTGGTATTGCACCTTATTTCGGAACAGGTATTGGTTATAACTTCACTGAGAACTTAAAACTTCAAGCTAAATATCGTCGCTATGAAAATTTAGATGAAGATAAGTGGGGCACTTTTGAAGGTGAAAGCAACTACTGGGGTCTAGAACTGAGCTACCGTTTCGGTCATACAGTTGCAGCGGCTCCAGTTGCAGCAGCGGTTATCGCAGCAGCCCCCGTTGACTCAGACAACGATGGCGTCTATGACGACAAAGACCAATGTCCAGCCACACCAGCAACACATAAAGTTGACTCTGTTGGCTGTACTATTTACGAAAACGTAAAAAATAAAGAAGACGTGGGTTCAATCCAGTTTGCTAACGATTCAGCTGTAGTTAAGCCTGTTTTCTACAAAGATATCGAAAGACTAGCTAACTACCTGAACAAGAACCCAGAGTTCACTGTTGAAATCGCTGGCCATGCCTCAAACGTAGGTAAACCAGAGTACAACATGGTGCTATCTGACAAACGTGCTGACGCCGTTGCCAAAATTCTTGTTGAGAAATATGGTATCAGCCAAAGCCGCGTAACTTCTAACGGTTACGGTGTAACTCAGCCACTAGTTGCTGGTGACTCGAAAGAAGCCCATGCTGCTAACCGTCGCATCGAAGCCGTTGTGACAACTACAGCTAAACAACCTGTTCTTAAGTAATATTACTTATTGACGTAAAAAAGTCGCTGCTTGCAGCGACTTTTTGTTTTTATGGGGTATACACTAGTAAAAGCGATGCCCTCTACCACAGCCAAGATGAGAGCCTGTATCTCAAGCCAAACCTAAATAGACATAAAATTGTCATTTTTGTAATTTTTTTACATTCAAGGTTGGAAAAGTTGGCAAAATCGCTTCTAATAGTCATCAGTGAATTCCGAGTTAAGACTGCTACCTGAGAAGGATGTTTTTCATGGCCAATACATTAGAGCAACTCAAGTTATATACCACTATCGTCGCTGACACTGGCGACATCGAAGCGATTAAACGCTACCAACCTGAAGATGCGACAACCAATCCATCACTCATCTTGAAAGCGGCTCAAATTCCTGAATACGAATCCCTCATAGATAACGCTATCGATTGGGCAAAATCACAAAGTGCCGATCTCGCGCAGCAACTTGATGATGCCAGCGATAAGCTCGCCGTTAATATCGGTGTGGAAATACTGAAACTCGTTCCTGGACGTATCTCAACTGAAGTTGATGCCCGTTTATCATTCGATAAAGAACAATCAATTGCGAAAGCCCATAAGCTGGTTCGCCTTTACAAAGAAGCGGGCGTTGATAAATCACGTATTCTGATCAAACTTGCTTCAACATGGGAAGGCATTTGTGCCGCTAAAGAGCTAGAGAAAGAAGGCATCAACTGCAACTTAACTCTGCTATTTAGCTTTGCCCAAGCACGTGCTTGCGCCGAGGCTGGTGCTTATCTAATTTCGCCTTTTGTAGGCCGTATCCTTGATTGGTACAAAAAAGATACAGGTAAAGACTACGATGCCGTAAATGACCCAGGAGTCATTTCTGTTACCGAAATCTATAATTATTACAAACAGCATGGTTTTAATACTGTCGTTATGGGCGCAAGTTTCCGTAATATCGGTGAAATCATCGAACTAGCAGGCTGCGATCGTCTCACGATTGGCCCTTCTCTGTTAGAAGAACTGGCTAATTCGCAAGTCGACATTACTCCTAAACTGGTTCCGGCAACCAGCACTGTCGCAGCCGAAGCTCCATTAACAGAAGCGCAATTCCGTTGGGACTTTAACCAAGATCCTATGGCAGTTGATAAGCTTGCAGAAGGCATTCGAAACTTTGCTATCGACCAAGGCAAACTCGAAGTGATGCTCACGGCTAAGCTCGCAAACTAAGCACTCTGGAGACGGCGAGATGACACACTTGACCCAAAGCTCAACATGGCAAGCTTTATCAGCACACAGTAAAAATGTACCGCATATGCGGGAATTGTTTGCCACTGACGCGGCACGTTTCAATAAAATGTCGCTAACTGCCTGTGGTTTATTACTGGATTACTCTAAAAACAGAGCAACGACGGAAACGCTTGATCTGTTATTTGCGTTGGCAAGCAATAGTCAACTTGAAGCAAAAATCAAAGCAATGTTTGCGGGTGAGATCATTAACACTACAGAGAAGCGCGCTGTTTTGCACACTGCACTACGTAGCACTGCGGAACAATCGATTATTGCCGAGGGTCAAGACATAGTTCCTGAAGTTCAACAAACCCTGAATAAAATGCAAGGGTTTGTGAGTTCAGTGACATCAGGTCAATGGAAAGGTTACACAGGTAAAGCGATAACCGATATTGTCAGTATCGGTATTGGTGGATCTTTCCTTGGTCCAAAGATCGTCTCTCAGGCGCTACGCCCATATTGGAACCCAGAGTTAACGTGCCACTTTGTAGCAAACGTCGACGGTACTTCTATCAGTGAGAAGCTGAAGTTACTGGATCCTGAAACGACCTTATTCATCATGTCGTCCAAATCTTTCGGGACACAGGAAACCTTAACCAATACCCTCACTGCCAGAGAATGGTTCTTAGCAAAAGGCGGTTTGCAGTCAGATGTGGCAAAACACTTTGTCGCAGTAACCTCAAACGTCGCTAAAGCGACGGATTTTGGGATTGATGCAGACAACATTTTCCCTATGTGGGATTGGGTAGGCGGTCGTTACTCACTCTGGTCAGCGATTGGTTTACCGATAGCACTCTTGATTGGCATGGATAATTTCAGAGCCTTGCTCTCAGGTGCCCACCAAATGGATGAGCACTTCGCCAATGCACCACTGACAGAAAACATGCCAGTGATCATGGGCTTATTATCCCTATGGTACGGTAATTTCTTCAATGCTCAGTCCCATGTTGTACTGACATATGATCATTATCTACGTGGTCTACCGGCTTACTTCCAACAGCTCGACATGGAAAGTAATGGTAAGTCTGTCACCTTAAACGGGACAGATGTTGACTACAGTACTGGTCCAGTAATTTGGGGTGGCGAAGGCACTAATGGCCAACATGCCTATCACCAGCTGTTGCACCAAGGTACTGCCCTGATCCCTGCCGATTTTATTATGCCACTGCAAAGTCATAATCCTATCGGAGAGCACCATGATCAGCTAGCATCAAACTGCTTTGGCCAGACTCAAGCCTTAATGCAAGGTCGCACTTTTGATGAAGCCTTAGCCGAACTCGCTAATAGTGCATTTTCTGCGGCTGAAAAGCAGCTGATTGCAAAACATAAAGTGATGCCAGGTAACAAGCCAAGCAACACCTTACTCATGGATAAGCTCACGCCGAGCACCTTAGGTGCTTTAATTGCCCTGTATGAGCACAGAACCTTTGTTCAAGGTGCAATTTGGGACATCAACTCCTTTGATCAATGGGGTGTAGAGCTCGGTAAGGATCTGGGTAACGATGTGTTAGCACGCATCGGTGCGACGCAAAATTGTGATGCCTTAGATGCCTCAAGTAACGCATTGATTAACCTTTATCGACAAGGCAAAATCTAATCGAACAAAAAGCCAGCAATCGCTGGCTTTTTTATTTTATCCTATTATTTCTATTCAACTTTTCAATTCCTCGCCGCTCTCAAGCCACAGTAAAGATCAACGACATATCACTCAAAGTTCATTTCAACTTAACACAATTGAAACATAATTCTTGCACCCTGTTTTAAAAATATGTTATTTAATCGCTGACAAAACATACAACAACAGGAGGTTACCATGGATCGTTTAGATTATGGTTGTGCGCTAGATGAAGTCGTTGAAAGACCCGATCGTTCGCGAGGCTCCAATAAAAAGCGTAAATGGCGTGAGATCGAAGCATTAAAAGATAAGCATCGTTTGCTCAAAGAACTCCAAGAAATCGATAATAACTTTAACTACGACATTGATGCCATCCAGTTGTAATCACATGTTGAGATGAGCTAAACCATTAGCCTCAAACATGAACAAGAAAAGCGCCATTCGGCGCTTTTTTATTTGTACTATCGGATCTGGTGGGAAATAAGAGGGAATAACGACTCGCGAGTAACAGAAGCTAACGTAAAAAAACATCGCTCTGTAGTATTGAATCCTAGGTTCAAGCCCACAAGGTGGGCCCTATGAGTGAATCAATGCTAGTCAGCCGTTGTTAGATAAGCCCGCAAATCCTCAAATTCTTTCTGCTCGCGATCTAAGAACAAAGGATCATCAATCAAGGATTTCTGACACTCAGACTCAATCAGTTGCCAATCTTGTTCAGTCAAGGTTTTGGCCAATAACGGGAATATTTCCCGCTCCTCCATTTGCATATGCCGCTCTTGTAATGCGACATAATCTGCAAAATCAACAATCAGTTTCTCACGGGCAACCACAATATCACTAAGGATCAAATTCAACGTCGTCATCAAAGCCGCCGAGGCTTGGATCACTAACTCGTGTTCAGCACTCAATTTATCGATATTGTCATTGGCTTTATGCGCTAGATAGTAGGCATAAATAATATCTTCAACCGGATGATGGCAACGCTCAGCATATCCTTGCATATATTCAACGATATCCCGCACCACGATGAAATTGATTGACTCACCTTCGGACAGTTTCATCTGCTTGTTTTTTAAAACATTTAGCAATACCGCCATATGTTTATGATCATGCATGAGTCTCTTAAGCATAATGCCTCCTGGATATAGTTCTGACTATTGATACTAGTCAAGTCGTGGACTAACACCAATATAACAGGCTAAATCCTGTTCACTTTATGACGTTGATCAAGTAAATCACATACCAAACTGTAAACAGACCGCACGCATACGTCTATCCCAATCTCAGGGGCATTTAGTGGTTTTCTCACCACATTAGGATTGCTCAGTACGCTTTTATTGCTAAAACCACAACAAACTTACTTAGCAAGCTGATGCAGCTGCTGTTGAAGCTTTTTAAATTCAAGCTGTGGTTCGCTTAGCAACGCTTTATCTACCGTCTCAACGGCGAGTTGCGGATAATCCGTAAGCAATTGTTGCTCAAGCATTAATGCTTGCTCGGTCTCCTTCGCTTCGATGAGAGCGCTTAACAGATGCAAAGACTCTCCAAGTGGCACTTTATCTATGTCTGAAGATTCAGCACTGCTCGGAGCATTCATAGACCTTGCAGCGATAGCTGGACTACTTGCATCATGTTGTCGCTCAGCACCCGCTGCAGCCTTCGCTTGCTGCATTTGAGTCTGTATTTCATGCTTAGCCACAGCTTCTGCTTGCATATTTGAAGATTGCAGCGCTTGCGTATCGGCCATCCTTGTCATGGCTTGTGGCGCCGGAGCACTCATCGCCATTGGACTTGGAGCCATAACATCTTCGATTTGCGGCCGATTAAGTACAAGTAAACCCACAACAAGCACCAAAGATGCCGCGCTCGATAACGCCCAAGGGTGACGTCGCCAAACAGAAGTTGGAGCTTCAACAGCAGTTATTTTGCTTTGATGCATTTCAGCTAAGTGAGTTTGCGCCAGCTGTAAGATATCTTGATCAAGTTGCTGCGGTGGAACTTCTAAAGCCTGTTGGCGATACCAAGCCAGCACTTCCTGTTGTAATGCGTGCTCATCGGCATTTGAAGATGAATTACTCATGACCCGCCTCCTGCCATTTCGCGCTAACGCAATCCTTTAGACTTTGGTAAGCGTAGCGAATACGGCTCTTAGTCGCTTCTAAAGTCACACCCGCAATGTCGCTAATGATGGCAGCCGTAAAACCCATTTCAATGTTCAGGATAAATGCCTCTTTCTGGACTTGGGGTAACAGTGCGATGCAGGTCTTTAGCAATAAACTCTTTTGCGCTTCTTGCCACTGCACGTCGGGCTTATCTTGCTCACCTGCCACAAAAGTATCGGGTCCAGTTTCGTCCTCATCAGTGGCGACTAAATCGACGGGTTTTACCGCTCGCACATGATCAATCAATAAGTTATGGGCGATACGGTATAGCCAAGTAGTAAACTTAGCACTGGCCTCGTAGTTAGCCGCTGCGCGGATCACCCGTCCCCATGTTTCTTGATATAAATCCTCAGCTAACTGCTTATCACCTAACTGGCGCACAAAGTAGCGATAAAGCGCGCCTTTGTGCTTCAGGTATAACTGCTCAAATGCTTTTGAATCGCCCTTGGCATAGCACAACATCAATTGCTCATCTGAGTGCTCCTGGGTTGGTAATTGCGGTATTGCTAATGCCACGGGAAATTCCTCGTCATTTGGGTTAACCCCCTGTATTCACTTTTACTATTGTAATCTCTCATTGCGCGGATTGCTCTTATCTCTCATTGGCTCGCCATGGAGTTTATCTTGGGGAGGAAAAGGTTTATCCGAGCCATCGAATGTGTCCTTAATTGGCAGCTGATTAGATTGCTCTATCGCCGCTGCGGTTTCCATTAACTGCACAAACTCATGACGATAACCAAAGGGATCATCCCCTAATGCTGAACGTGCGAGTAAGCTTAACTTAGTATAATCAAATTGATGTAGATAGTGACTGCCATTCAGTAATTGCCCTAACCCTGCAACCGCGGCGGCAAATCTAAAATCATCACATGCTTGCTCGAGCTGTTTAACGCTTTGATCTAACCTAATGGGATAACTCAGTAACTGGCTCTGCGTTTGCGCGGGCAACTTATATCTCAGTTTAAGAAAAGCAATTTCTTCACGGCTGTATTTCTCTTGCCCCGTTTGAGCATCAACGCCATATCTGAGTTTATCATTCATCCTATTCCCGGCTTCAACGTACCTTAATTCGTACAAGGCCGTTACTGTATGACCCGCGCCAATCTCGCCCGCATCCACCTTATCGTTATTAAAATCTTCCCGTGCTAAGGCGCGATTCTCATAGCCAATCAAACGGTATTCAGAGACTAAGGCTGGATTAAACTCCACCTGCACTTTCACATCTTTGGCGATAGTGAACAAAGTCGAACTCAACTCGTCCACCAGCACTTTTCGCGCTTCATTGAGCGTATCAATATAGGCATAGTTGCCATTGCCCTTGTCCGCCAATTGCTCCATCAGTTGATCGTTATAATTGCCCAAGCCAAACCCTAAGGTTGTCAGGCCAATGCCATGATCTTTTTCCTTTTCAATCAAGGCAATCAAATCATCAAAATCTGTCACGCCAACATTAAAATCGCCATCGGTCGCAAGGATAACTCGATTTATGCCATTAGGGATAAAATGCTTTTTGGCCAATTGATAGGCTTGCGTGATCCCTTGCCCACCATTGGTTGAACCTCCTGCGCTCAATTGCTCTAACGCATAGGTCAAGGTTTGAGTGTCGTTCCCCGACGCGCCATCGAGCACCACACCAGCGGCCCCAGCATAAACCACAATAGAGACTTTATCCTGCGCACTTAATTGCGCTGTTAGCAGCTTTAACGCCGTTTGCAGTAAAGGCAATTTATCCGCTGACGCCATAGAGCCTGACACGTCGAGCAAAAAGACTAAGTTACTCGCGCCTAATTGAGATTTAGGTAAGTCATAACCTTTAAGGCCAATCCGCAGCAGCATCATGTCATCGTTATAGGGTGAGGGAGCAAGCTCTGTCGTCACGCTAAACGGTGCCGAGTTTTTAGCGGGTAAGGGATAATCGTAGGCAAAATAATTGAGCATTTCCTCAACTCTGACAGTGCCTTTCTCGGGTAAGCGCCCTTCCCTTAGCATCCGCCTTAAGGTGGCATAACTGCCAGTATCAACATCGATGGAAAAAGTCGATACTGGGATCTCCCCTGCCACCATGATGCCATTTTGCACTTGCTGCTCGAATTTATTTTGCGCTAACGGAATCGCGGCATAATCACGCGGCATTGGCGCTATGCTCATTCCCATCACTGCCCCATTGCTAGACATTTGCATCGGCGCCGCAACTCTCGCCATCTCAACCTTAGCGGCATCACGCATTTCAGCTTGGCGCTGCGACGCTTCTTGATGACGTTGCTCAGCTTGCTGCTTGGCTTGTCGATGTTCAACCTCGGCGCCTTTACCGCCACAGGCCGTTAAACTCACTGCGACCAGTAATAGAGCAGCCATATTGGTCGCAGATGGGATACCGTTTCCCCGTTGCAGGTAGAGAGTTGGATCGGAAACTGAAACGGTTTTTGGGGAATATTTTGTTTTCATGTGGAATGCCTTTGATGTTGACCTAAAGCTGTAAACGGCCCGCATTAGCAAAAGGGTTAAAACATCTCGATATTTTGCAAAACATACTTAAATGAGAATTAAACCGTCTCAAGCACACTATTTATACAAAACAAAGTATTTTCAATCGCTTTTGCTGGCAAGATCACACTGCACCTTCAATCTGGCCACTAAAATAGAAGCTTGTTGCTAGCCTAGCTATGGGACCCTCTCGTGTCACACTCAGCTCATTTATTTTCCCTAAGGATCGCCCACGCACTCACAGAAGCTTGCGTGAAGGATAAGTATTCGTTTAAACGTTTTGGGCAAGATCTTCTTGCCGGCCTCACTGTGGGTATTATTGCAATTCCATTAGCGATGGCATTAGCCATTGCCAGTGGTGTTGCGCCTCAATACGGCTTGTATACCGCCATTGTCGGTGGCTTTATTATCGCCATGTCTGGCGGCTCACGTTACAGCGTGTCCGGCCCGACAGCGGCATTTGTGGTATTGCTCTACCCCATAGCCCAACAGTTTGGTTTAGCAGGATTATTAATCGCAACTGTGATGTCGGGAATGATACTCGTCGGCATGGCGACGCTGCGCCTTGGCCGGTTGATTCTGTATATTCCAGAATCCGTCACCTTAGGTTTTACCGCAGGGATTGGCGTAGTCATTGCCACCTTGCAGTTAAAGGACTTTTTCGGGCTCGAAATTGCCCATATGCCGGAGCAATATCTAGCCAAGCTAATGGCATTAGCCCAAGCGCTAGCTTCGGTCCATTTGCCTAGCTTACTGGTTGCAAGCGCCACCCTAGCGACTATGCTACTTTGGCCTAAACTCAAAACACCTGTTCCAGCGCACCTTCCGGCAATCATACTCGGCACTATCCTCGCCTTGGTGCTCAATGCCATGGGCGCTGATATAGAAACCATAGGCACTCGTTTCCACTACCAACTGAGCGATGGCACCACAGGCATGGGAATTCCTGCCGTATTACCCAGTTTCGAATGGCCTTGGCTGCAAGCTGGCGCGAATGGCCAAGCCTTTCAGTTTAATCTCGCGACCTTTCAAGCCTTATTACCAGCCGCCTTTGCCATTGCCATGTTAGGCGCAATTGAATCGCTACTGTGTGCAGTGGTGCTCGATGGCATGACAGGTAAACGCCACAGTGCCAACAGTGAATTACTAGGCCAAGGTATAGGTAATATCATCACGCCGTTTTTTGGTGGTATTCCGGCCACTGCAGCAATTGCCCGTAGCGCGGCAAACGTCAAAGCGGGCGCTCAGAGCCCGATAGCGGCCATGATCCACGCTATAGTAGTCTTAATTGGTTTAGTCGCCTTAGCGGGCGTATTAGCTTATTTGCCCATGTCAGCCATGGCAGCCCTGCTACTTGTTGTGGCTTGGAACATGAGTGAAGCCCACAAGGCACTACATTTAATTAAAACTGCGCCCACCAGCGATATCATGGTTTTTGTCAGTTGTTTTTCATTAACGGTTATTTTCGACATGGTGATCGCCATCAGTGTAGGAATTATCCTTGCAGCTTTACTGTTTATGAAAGAAATTGCCGAGATGACAAAGCTTTACGATATCAGCACCAACAAGCGTTATGTGGATCAAGAGCTACCTGCCGATTGGGCTGTTCTCAAAATTAACGGGCCACTCTTCTTTGCCGCTGCCGATCGCATTTTCTCCGAAATCGCCAGTCTCACCGAAGATAAACAAGTGATAGTGCTGTATCTCGATGGGGTCTCGATTTTGGATGCCGGTGGCTTAGCCGCGCTGACAAAACTGATTGAAAAATGCAAAGCGAATAAAACTAAGCTCATTATTGCCGATCTACAGTTCCAGCCCATTCGAACACTGGCAAGAGCCAAGATCCAGCCGATTGAGGGCGTGTTGAAGTTTTACTCGACCCTACGAGAGGCCATGGCCGAAGCGCCAATTATCACTCAGCAAACAGAAATCACTGCGGATAAGCAGACACAGTAAACCAGCAGCGCAATCTCAGCGGCTTAATGCTGCTGACTTATCTCAAAGGCCAACCTCAGTGTTGGTCTTTTTTATTGCTCCATCACCTCACCTATTCATCGCCGCGACAGACATTTTTTCACACGCAAAAACGGGCAGAAATCGCTAGGATCATGGTATTATTCTGCGCCATGATGCTAGCTACCGATGACGGCTAGACAAGCATCAACTGTACCTAGACCTGAAACAAGGTCAAAATATAATTAAAATTAGTGAGTTAAGGAGTTATCATGCAAGCCCTTGTTGCTGTTGTTATGGGTTCTAAAAGTGATTGGCCCACGATGGAAGCCGCCGCTGAGATAATGGATAAACTGCAAGTGCCTTATCATGTTGAAGTGGTTTCCGCCCATAGAACGCCAGATAAACTCATGGAGTTTGCAGCCTCTGCCGCCGATCGTGGTTTTAAAATCATCATTGGTGGCGCCGGTGGTGCTGCGCACTTACCCGGTATGATTGCCTCTAAAACTCGCTTACCCGTATTAGGTGTCCCAGTCCAAAGTAAAGCCCTGTCAGGTATGGATAGCTTATTATCTATCGTTCAAATGCCAAAAGGCATTGCCGTCGGCACCTTAGCCATAGGCACTGCGGGCGCATTCAATGCGGGATTATTGGCCTGCCAAATCCTTGCAAATAACGATGCAGAATTAGCGGCTCGTGTTGACGCTTTCAGAGAAGAACAGACCCGTGCGGTACTGGACAATCCAGATCCGAGGGAAGTTTAATGACCCAGACAAACACTAAACCTAAGGTTTGGGTATTAGGTAATGGTCAGCTCGGCGCCATGTTGACCCACGCTGGTGAGCCATTAGCGATTGAAGTTAACGCCGTTGATATCATGACGCCTACGGATGACATCCTGCCACTCGCGCCTCACGACATTATTACCGCCGAGCGCGAACAGTGGCCTGAATCCGCCCTTAGCTTACAACTCAGCTCACACCCCCATTTTGTTAATGGTCCGGTATTTAGCCGTTTAGCCGACCGTTTTAGCCAAAAAAGTCTACTCGACCAGCTCAGTGTTCCCACAGCGCCTTGGACCTTGGTCGACGATAACACCCAAGTCGATACCCTGTATCAGCACTATGGCCCAAGAGTCTTGATGAAACGCCGTACCGGTGGTTATGACGGTAAGGGTCAACATTGGCTTAAACAAGCCGAAGCGGGGGATATTCCAAACGATTGGCGTAACCTTGCAATTGCTGAGCAAGCGATTAATTTTGATGAAGAAGTGTCATTAGTTGGCGTACGTACTCGCGAAGGCGAATGCGTGTTTTATCCGCTGACGCTGAACTTACATCAAGATGGCATTTTAATGGCGTCGATTTCGCCACTGGCACGCTTAAGTCCTTTGCAAGCCCAAGCCGAAGCTATGCTCAGCGCCATTATGCATGAGCTTGAATACGTTGGCGTGATGGCGATGGAATGTTTCCGTGTTGGCGATGAGTTATTGGTGAATGAACTGGCACCGCGAGTGCACAACTCAGGCCATTGGACTCAAGCCGGAACCCATATGGATCAATTCCAGCTGCATTTGCGCGCACTTTGCGGAATTGCGATCCCACAGCCACAAGTGAATTTTCAGTGTGTTATGGTCAATCTTATCGGTATCGATAATGATCCACGCTGGTTAAGTTTGCCTAATGCTGAGTTGTACTGGTACAACAAAGAAGTGCGCCCTGGTCGTAAAGTTGGCCATTTGAACCTATCAGTGCCCAACCAAACTGTGCTCAACCAGAGCATAGCCGCACTGCAAAAGTGGATGCCCATCCAATACCAAGCTCCTTTAGCCTGGATATTGGCAGAATACGCAGAAAATTCGCGTTAATTCAGTATTTAGTACCAAAATCGCTGATATGAAATTGTTCGCAGTTTCATATCAGTTTATATTTCAATTTTCGTTATATACTTAACAGAACTCAGTGTGGATACGTTAGTGATGTATAGCATTCAATTGTGGCTAGCAATGACACGGATAAAGGAATACTCGAGTGAAATTAAGGGATAATTTCAAACGTAAGACCATAGATCGCTTAGATTATCGCTATCATCTGCTATTGCTCATCGTGCCGATATGTCTATTCGTCCTGCTATTTATCTTTAATGCACCCACAGAAGGTTGGACTATTCTGCCATTACTGTTTGTTTGCATCATTTACATTTTTGCCTACAGCCTGATTTACTATTTGCATCAAGGTCGTTTAACTCGACTGTGGGAGCATTTAGAGCAAGTAGTCACCATCAATGATGCCATTTACGAGCTCGCGCACCTCTCAAGCCATTATAAAAATGAGCATGCCTTTCTCGACGCCTTACTCAACAAAGCCGTATACGTGATTAATGGTGCCGAAATGGGCAGCATCATTAAAGTCAACGAGGCTAATAACAAACTGCATTTCGAATCTGTGGTGGGGCTCGATTTAGCAAAACTCAGACAACTGGATTTTACCTTAGAGCAAACCTTTGAATATCGGCTCACTAAGGGGAGATGCGATCAGGTCGTGGTCATCAATGATATGAAAAATATCAATGCTGCCAGCACCTTAACTGAAGATGATCAAAGAGTGTTACTCACAGTGTCGAAGCAGCCGATACGCTCAACACTGTCTAGCCCTATCCGAATCGATGGCAAGCTCTATGGCATGCTCAATCTCGACAGCAGTAGCCTAGGCGCCTTTAGCGATTACGACCGCAACCTTGTCTCTATCCTGACCCACGAAGCCAGTAATGCCATTGCGCTCTATCAGAAGTCACAGCAGATCACTAAACTCGCAAATTTCGATCCCCTCACAGGGCTTTATAATCGTAAGAATTTTGAAGATGAACTGCACCACTGGCAGCACAAACCTCACCTTGGCAGCTTTTTGATTATTATCGATATGGATAATCTCAAGGCCATTAATGATGCCTATGGGCACCAGACTGGTGATATTGCCATTAAGCGCACGGCCACTGCCATACTGACCTATTGGCAAAACAAAGGCATTATTTCCCGTTTTGGTGGCGATGAATTTGTCGCGCTATGCCATGGGCCGCTAACCCAAATCGAGCAAGACTTAGATAAAATGCGCCAAACCTTAAATCAAGGCTCGGAGCTTAGCCTAGGTTTTAGTTTTGGGATTGCTCCATTCGAAACCGATTGGTATCAATCCTTTAAGACTGCCGATCATGCCATGTATGAGCAAAAGCGCGCGAAGAAGAAAGCCATTAAAGCATTAGAAACTTTCGCGGTGAAAGCACAATAAGTCGATTGAAGTCAGGCGCTATTAAAGGTCAATAGCAAAAGTCAGTCTTTGAGTTGAATATCGAAGTTGAACACCTACAGTCAACCATAGACGCTCATTCAAATGGCTGACTATGTGATCAAACTAGACTCTAGCTAAGCTCTTACTAAACCCTAACCAAAGAATAAACGCCACAGCCAAGATGAATCCAAATCTTTTTGGCAGGTTTTATATTGCGCCGCGTAACGTTTAGATCGCGCATCCACCTTGTTCGCTACTTTCACTAACCACGCCTTAGACTTGTAACTGCCACGGCGATAACCGCCCCAGCCTTCGTGATAATTTAGATACTGGGCCCGCGCATCCCATTTAGACACGCCATTAATCTTATGGGTTTTACTGATAAACCAGCCCATAAAATCCATAGCATCATCGAAATCACTACGGCTCGACCAACTGTTGCCCGTCTCACGCACATAATCATCCCACGTCATGGTCTTAGCCTGCGCATAACCATAGGCATCGCTGGCACGGCCAATAGGGATAAATCCTAAAAAGTATTCCATCGGTGGCGCGGCATTGTGCTTGAATGAACTCTCTTGATACATCATCGCCAACGGCACATGCACTGGCACGCCCCATTTGTCACGAGCGTCTTTAGCTGCATCATACCAATCTCGGTGTTCTTGAAATATCTCACATAAATTTTCGGGAGACTTAGGCGGAGACGTCGCGCAACCAGACAAGATGCCGAGACTTGCGCAGAGTAAGATAGCGGAGGGTTTATTCATTAATATCATATTCTTTGGAGAGTTAGCTGGCTCCATGATGTCATAGACTCAGTCTGAAGCAAGCATAAAAAGCCTTTTTTGCGCTTAGAAGATCTAAGCGCTAGGGGGAATCAATCTAACTTAAATCGAATGTTGCTGGCTTACCACTTGAGCTAAACGCTTTGGCTATTTCGTTTCGGGACTCAGCTCAAACTGACACTCATGCTCTTCTTGCTGCCATACGCCCGGTTCCCAATATCCCGTGTCTTTGCCCATATAACGCTTATCGGTGTGGAATAGCGCACCGATATGATAACGCTGATGGCTCTCAACATTGAGCTTAAATACCTTAGGCGTTCGTGCGGCAAGCGTGACCGACAAGCTAGGATCATCAATCAGCTCCGCGACGGTAAACTCATACTCGCCGGGCGCTAGCTGATAATTGGGTTTAGAGACCACTGCCTGACCGTTTAAATGGGTCACAACGACGCGATACCAGTGAGTACTGGCATCAGGCTGCAAATAACCCGACACAGTGCCACAGCCCAGTGGATCTTCTGGTGAAGCGGCGCAGCCTGATAATAAGGCACTGGCCCCAATCAAAGCTGCGCTGATACGCAAGCGAGTGAAAGAGAATAAGCCCTCTTTCACGACTGAGCTCCAAAGTAATCTTCCAGATAATCATCAAACGAAACTGAACGCTGCGCTGCTTCTAGCTCGGCCTGCTTGTTAAGCGAGCTGGATGCCTCTGCTTGATACTGCGCTATGGTCTCGATCGACAAGGGATAATCGACAAAGAATTGATAGTATTGCTGCGCCAAGGTCATCACCCACTGGCCATGATCTTGGCCTTTGTTGATCACGTTTTGCAGCACTTGTCCCGACAGAGTCAAGTTAGGATCTTCAACCGCTTTACGCCAATGGGCTAACGCCACTTGATAATCCGTCGCCTCACCATCGAGCAATACCGCCAAAGGTTGCAAGGCATCAAACAACTCTTCTAACCAAGATTTAAGCAAACGTGAACCGTCAGCGGTGAGTAACTCAAGCCCAGGTTTACGACCCTCAAGCACTACAGCTTTAAGATTCGCGCTTAATCTCGCCTCTTCGCTAGCATCAGACTTAGGCGACTCCGTTAATAAACAATAGAGTAGGAATAAATCGAGGAAACGCACTTGGGTCGCCTCAATACCAATCGGGCTAAATGGATTAACATCTAAAGCACGCACTTCAATGTATTCCACCCCTGCACGGGCTAAGGCTTCTGACGGCTTCTCGCCACTGCGCGTCACCCGTTTGGCACGAATTGGCGAGTAGAACTCGTTTTCAATCTGCAATACGTTGGCATTGAGCTGACGATACTCACCATCGACTTTAACGCCGATATTGGCAAAGTTTGCCGAAGGCATTTTGATGGCCGCATTCACGCCAGACAGATACTCAGGCAAAGAGTTATAGCTGATATTCAGCTCTTCTTGCTCTTTGTTGGTGTAACCTAAATCGCTCATACGCAACGAAGTCGCAAAGGGTAGATACAAAGTACCGTGGCCCGTTTTTTCAAACTTAAGGTCGGTTTTTTGATCTTTAATGAAAGAGCTACATAATGCCGGTGAGGCACCAAATAAATAAGGTAGCACCCAGACTAAACGGCGGTAGTTACGAATCAAGCCAAAATAGGATTCAGAAATAAAATCATCGTAACTTAACTGCTTATCGCTCAATTCGTACAGGCTTTGCCATAACTCTTGCGATACCGAAAAGTTAAAGTGCACCCCAGAAATAATCTGCATCAAGGCGCCGTAACGATAGGTTAAGCCCTTTCGATATAAGGTTTTCATCATACCGGTATTTGATGAACCATAACGGGCAACGGGGATCTGTTTTTCGTCCTTCACATAACAAGGCATGCTCACCGGCCACAGGCGCTGGCCATGTAAATGGCGCACGCTGAAGGCGTGGGTTTCAGTTAATCCGTTTAGCAATTGCTCAACATTGTTATGTACCGGAGTAATAAACTCGAGCAAGGCCTCACTGTAATCCGTCGTAATACGCGAATGCATTAACGCTGAGCCTAAGGCTTCAGGATGCGAATCGGTGGCGAGATAACCCGACTCATCAATCCGCAACGCCTCACGCTCTATGCCACGTAACATACCCAAGAGTGCGGTGCGCCCATGGGCGTCCGAGAGATGTTGTACTAATTCATTGAATGACTTCAATTTGCGCTTCTCTAATTGGTGATTCGCTATCGCGACAAGGTTAACAGTCAGACCTTTATTTTGAGGCTTATCTTGCAAAATACGCCTCAAAATAAATCTAAACCTGTCTGTGGGGCAAGCCAAATTCACAACTTGTACTGTTAAAAGCAGACGGTGACAGCTAATGCTGTCACCGTCTTTCGATGTAAATCCGGTAAATATGTGACGAATAGTCGTTAATTAACGTACACGTCTCTCACCTATATAAGGGCGAAATACCAATTTACAATACTAAAGTTTCAATTGGATAGCCTAACGCCGCTAAATCTGCTTCGATTTTTGCTTTATCTCCCACCACTAGAATCACCATTTTATTGATATCTAGATCGGAAGCCGCGAGGGCATTGAGTTCACCTTTTGTTACAGTATTAATGATCTTGTCCTGTTGAGTCGTAAAATCTTGGCTCAATTGGTAACGTTGGATCATGCGCATAAAGCCCGCTTTTTGATACGGCGTTTCATAATCAAGTGCTTGGCCTTGGGAGACTGAATTTCGCATAAAGGCAAGTTCAGTATCCGTCATACCCTTTTGCTGGTACGCACTGATTTCTTTTACAAACTCAGTGAGTGCTTTCGCCGTGACGTCACTGCGAACGTTACTTGATGCGACAAAATCACCGACTTCAGCACCGCCTGCAAAACTGGTACGAGCACCATAGGTATAACCTTTATTCTCACGTAAATTCAGGTTAATACGACTATTGAATGCGCCGCCTAGCGGGTAGTTCATCAGGTAAGATTTAAAGTAATCGCCTGTGGCATCATAGGGCAACGCGCGCTTGGCGATATTGATCACCGATTGCGCCGCGCCAGGTTTATCAATCAGATATATCGTACCGCCTTTTAATGCAGGGAATGGCTTAAGTGGCGGCACCACAACTGCGGCCCCTTGCCACTGACTCAATCCCGCTAACTTAGGCAACAACACAGATTCGGGTAAATTGGCGACTGTGACGATTTTAGCGTTACCGCCTTGATACTGCTGGGCATAAAACGCTTTTACATCGGCTAACGTAAGCGCAGCTACTGAATCGAGCGTACCTATGTCATTCACGCCTAAAGCATTGTCTTTACCGTATAACAAAGACGACAACGCCGTATCAGCTAGGAAGCTAGGATCGGACTGCATATGCTGGATCTGCTGTAACTGCTGCTGCTTTACTCGGGTAAAGTCCGCTTCGTTGAAGGCTGGCTGGAAGAGCTTTTCTTCCATAATCGCCAGCGTCTCATCTAAATGCGCTGTCAGCGTCGATATTTTGATCGCACTTTGATATTCAGAGGCACTAAAGTCGACTGAACTGCCGAGCATTTCTAACGCTTGCGAAAGCGCTTCACTGCTGCGTTTCTGGCTCGACTCATTAAGCATTTCTGCGGTCAGCGTCGCTAAGCCCGCTTTTTCAACCGGTACCAGTCTATGGCCGCCATTAAGGTACACAATCAGCTCAACCGTTGGCGTTTCAGTGCTTTGCGTGCCCATGACCTCTATGCCATTGGCTAAGGTTTTTGTCCATATTGTCGGAACCTTTAACACAGGTGCAGCGCCAGATGCGGGCATCTTAGTCCGATCAAAACTTGAAACAAGTTCAGGCTTTGGCAAATCCCCTTCAACCGCCGTTTGCGCAATGGGCAAGGTCGCGGGCGTGAAGTTATCGGCATGGGCGATAAGTGACGTCATACCCTGCGGCACCACACTCATCACTACCATAGGCTTATTTTTAATGTATTGCTTGAACACGCGCATCACATCGTCTTTGGTCACATTGGCATAACGACTCAAATCTGAAGCTATCATGTTCGGATTGCCCGACAGCGTTTGGTTCATCGCTAAGGCAGACACTTTGCCAGAAACACTTTGCAGGCTGTAAATGGTATCGGCCTCAAACTGCACTTTAACTTTTTGCAGATCATCATCGGTAACGCCACGTTGCTCAAACTCATTAATCGAGTCGAGGATACGTTGTTCCAGATCCGCCAGTTTGCCACCCTTTTCAGGATTAGCTAAAGCATAAATCGACATCTGACACGCCAGCTCTTGGCAAGGGTGGCTGACATTGGCCTGCACGGCATAACCATCCTTCACCAAGTTTTTATATAACAAGGATGTTTTGCCGCCGCCTAAAATATTGGCTAACAGATCGAGCGCAGCTTCATCAGGATGCCTTGCGTATACGGTTGGAAAACCAATACGGATCAAAGGCAGATGCACTTGATCTTCCATGGAGATGTAACGCGTTTTATCTAAGTTAACCAGCGCCTTTTGCTCTAACGAGACTTCAGGGCCACGGGGGATTTCACCAAAATATTTGTTCACCCAGGCTAAGGTCTGCATTTCATCGAAATCGCCACCTATGGTCAAGGTTGCATTGTTAGGCCCATACCAACGTTGGAAAAAGTGTTTAACATCATCAACTGTGGCGCGATTAAGATCGTCCGGCCAGCCAATCACAGGCCAAGAATAAGGATGACCGACAGGATACATGGCTTGGCTAAAACGCTCACTCATGCGGCCATAGGGCTGATTGTCGATACGTTGCGCACGCTCGTTTTTCACTGTCTCGCGCTGCACTTCAAATTTTTCACTGGTGAGTGCCGGCAATAAAAAGCCCATACGGTCCGACTCAAGCCACAGCATTTTTTCTAATTGATTGCTGGGCACGGTTTCAAAGTAGTTGGTTCTGTCGGTATTGGTCGTGCCGTTTAAGGTGCCGCCAGCTTCGGTAACCACTTCAAAATGTTGTTCATCGGCGACGTGCTGCGAGCCTTGGAACATCATGTGTTCAAATAAATGCGCAAAACCCGAACGGCCAGCCAATTCACGGGCAGATCCCACATGATAAGTCACATCGACATGCACTAAAGGATCGGAATCATCTTGATGCAAAATAACCGTTAACCCATTGGCTAATTGGTACTTTTTGTAGGGGATCCCTACTTGCGAATCGGCCAGTTGCACATTTTCGATAAGTTTAACGCCTGCGGGCAAGCTCGCCGTAGTCGTTTCAGATGCACAGCCCGCGAGTGCGGCAGAAATTGCGACCGCTAATATCCATTTCTTCAAAACATTCCCCTCATACATCAATGGGTCAAAAATACAGCTTCATAATCATAGTGCTGCGTATATTCATCGCTGTGTAGCGTAATAGTGCGCTTAAATGATTAAGCATTGGGATTTATGACTCGCAAAATTGACACTAAGTTCCTATCTATACAGTAAATTCAGTCTAAACGGAAAAACACTACCCGCCCTTGACCATTAAATGCATCCTAACGCCATCATGCCATCCATTGCAGCACGGCAGCGGCAACAATTAAGTAACGAATTGTTTTTCCGATTAAAATCATCACCAAAGAGGGGATTAACGCTAACCTCAGCCAACCTGCCAATAAACAGAGAATATCGCCGATAACCGGTGCCCATGAGAGCAACAGCGCCCATACGCCGTAGCGTTCAATCAAGGCGAGGCCCTTTGCGTGTTTACCTGTCGCTGACGCTTCCGGTGATTTTGCTAGGCGACCTAAGCGGCCTAAATAGAAACTGGTCATCGCGCCCAACGTGTTACCAATGCTAGCCACCACGACCAGCGCAACCCAAGCCTCTGGAGTTTTGTTTAATAGCGCCACGAGTAAGACTTCAGATCCCCCCGGTAACAAAGTCGCCGCGAAAAAAGCGCCGGAGAACATAATGCCTAACTCAGTCATAATGGCTTACTCAATGATAAATCTCTCTTTTTGTATTCAATGCGATAAGGTTTGTCATGGGTTAATTGAATGTTTCACTTAATCTTTTTACAACAAGCTCACTAATCACAATAAGTTATAAGAAAAACGGTTTGTTATAACCCTAGCTCTGTCGATACAATGGTTTAACTATGGCAATCAATGGCCATGCGCATGACTGAGAGCGCGTTAACATCACGCTCAACTCATTGAGTACGAATCCTATCATCGCAGGTCTATTGGCTCACTCTTAATTTATTTTTCTGGAATATGCATGATTCTTCAAACCATTAGCCGCATTCCGTTTTGGCAAAAAGTCTTAGCAGGCTTTATCTTAGGTGCGCTCGTTGGCGTTATTTTAGGTGAAAGCGCCACAGTGCTAAAACCACTCGGTGATCTGTTCATTGGCGCCATTAAGATGTTGGTCGCGCCTTTGGTATTTTGTGCCATTGTCGTCAGTATCACATCGCTCGGCTCGCAAACTAGCCTAAAACGCTTAAGCCTTAAAACCTTAGGTATGTTCATGCTGACAGGCACGATTGCCTCGCTGATTGGCTTAGCCGTAGGTTCAATGATCGACATGGGCGGCACTATGCAGCTCACGGCAACGGAAGTGCGCGAGCGTAATATTCCTGGTTTTGCACAAGTGTTGCTCGACATGATCCCAGTCAATCCTTTCGCCTCACTGGCTGAAGGCAAGGTACTGCAAATTATCGTGTTTGCCGCGTTAGTGGGTATCGCTATCAATAAAGTCGGCGAGAAAGCTGAGGCGCTAAAACGCACCATAGAAGCGGGCGCAGAAGTCATGTTCCAACTGACTCGCATGGTCTTAAAACTCACTCCTATCGGTGTGTTTGGTTTAATGGCTTGGGTTGTCGGTGAATACGGTTTATCAACTCTACTGCCTTTAGGTAAGTTTATCGGGGCTATCTACATTGCCGCCTTTATCCACATCATCTTTGTTTACGGTGGCTTAGTGAAATTTGTCGGTGGTTTAAGCCCACTGCAATTTTTCCGCAAAGCTATGCCAGCGCAGTTAGTCGCCTTTAGTACTTCTTCAAGTTTCGGTACTTTACCTGCGAGCACACGTGCAGTCGAAACCATGGGCGTATCAAAGCGTTATAGCGCCTTTGTGATGCCATTAGGTGCGACGATGAACATGGACGGCTGTGGGGGGATTTACCCTGCGATTGCCGCTATCTTCATCGCGCAGATTTACAATATTCCGCTCGATACACTGGACTATGTAATGATTGCCGTGACTGCGACTGTCGCTTCTGTTGGTACCGCTGGCGTGCCAGGAAGTGCAATGGTGATGTTAACTGTGACCTTAGGTGTGATTGGTCTGCCACTTGAAGGCATTGCCTTTATCGCCGCGATTGACCGTATTATCGATATGATCCGCACGGCAACGAACGTGACGGGCGATATGATGACAGCAGTCGTGATTGGTAAATCAGAAAATGAACTCGATGAAGCGCAGTTCTATTCGAACGATACCCAAGAAGTTACACCTGTGAGTTCGCAGCAATAACAATACTGGATCGAAGCCACTGCGCTAAACCACCAGTAACATTAGGTAAATTACGCAGATGATGTAAATGAAGAGACCGCTTAGGCGGTCTTTTTTATTATCCAGCAAACGGCCTTTAATCAGTCGGCTTTAAAGCCCTAATCAACTCCAACGGTCCTCATCGGCTGTAAAATAGGTTACCCAAATAAGATCAAGCTGTTAGACTCTGAAGCCACTCTAACTCACATTTTAGCAGAACAGACAATGACGAGACTCTTCCTTATCCCGCTGATCCTATGTTTGTTTTGGGCGTTATTTTTAAAAGCCAACAAACTCACGCTAAAACAAGGCCGACGAGGTTTTATCTACATTATCGGCATAAGTGGCGGGCTGATTTTAATCCTCATCACGTTAATGTGGTTAACGGCTTAGCAAAAAGGCCAACTCAATATCGAGTTGGCCTTAGTGCTAAGACTGTACTAACAATTGGAAGATGTTCAAAGCTCAGTTAACCCCAATCGGTTAACTCAGTGATTAACCCAATCCGTTACCCAAGAACGGCAAGTAAAATCCCCGCAGCGACTGCCGAACCTAACACACCCGCCACATTGGGCCCCATTGCATGCATCAGCAGGAAATTATGTTGATTCGCTTCCAACCCCACTTTATTGACGACTCGCGCCGCCATAGGCACAGCCGACACCCCTGCCGCGCCAATCAGCGGATTCACTTTACCACCCGACAGCTTGCACATCAGCTTTGCCATCAACACACCCGCGGCAGTTCCAACGCTAAAAGCCAAAGCACCCAACACCAAAATCCCTAAGGTTTCCAGTCGCAGAAATTGATCGGCCGATAACTTAGAACCCACTGCTAACCCTAAGAAAATAGTGACGATATTGATAAGCTCGTTCTGCGCCGTTTTCGATAATCTATCCACCCCCCCCGATTCACGCATCAAGTTACCAAGGCAAAACATGCCCACTAACGGCGTGGCCGCAGGCAAGAAGAGAATTGTTAATCCCAGCACCATCAAAGGGAAAATGATCTTTTCCTTCTTACTGACGTCCCGCAGCTGCTCCATTTTAATTTCGCGCTCGGCTTGGGTTGTCAGTAAACGCATGATCGGCGGTTGAATAATCGGGACTAACGCCATGTAGGAATAAGCCGCGACCGCAATCGCCCCCAATAACTCAGGCGCCAGTTTGGAAGCGAGGAAAATCGCCGTCGGCCCATCAGCACCGCCAATAATCGCAATGGCCGCCGCGTCCTTCATGGTGAACTCAAAGCCCGGCACTAAATTCAGCGCTATCGCTCCAATTAGTGTCGCGAAAATCCCAAACTGCGCCGCCGCCCCTAACAATAGGGTTTTAGGATTCGCAATCAAGGCACTAAAGTCGGTCAGCGCGCCTACGCCCATAAAGATCAACAGTGGGAACACCCCAGTCTCAATCCCCACATGATAGGCGTAATACAGCATGCCACCTTCTTCGGTAAATCCCGCATGGGGAATGTTCGCCAGCACTGCGCCAAAACCAATGGGCAGCAACAACAAAGGCTCAAATCCACGCACTATGGCGAGATACAAGAGCAAAGCGCCCACAGCCATCATCAACACTTGCCCGCCAGTAAAGTGAGCAATACCTGTCTCGGCCCAAAAAGCCATTAAACCTTCCATAATGACTCCTACGCCAAGGCCAGTAATTGAGAACCCACAGACACTGAGTCGCCTTCTTTCACCCAGAGCTTAGCGATAATGCCATCGCCCTGAGCACGAATTTCAGTTTCCATCTTCATCGCCTCAAGGATGATCACGACATCGCCTTCACACACTCTATCGCCTGGAGAAACATGCACTTTGAAGATGTTGCCCGACAGAGGCGCGCTCATCTCAAGCCGGATCTCTCCATGGCTCGCAGTTGACGTTGAACTCGCTGTGGCAGCTTGTACGGCATGAACACTTTGACCCTGTGGCTGGATTTGCGAGATCTCCCCGCCTGTGGCGACTTCAACTACGTACTCTTGCCCTTCGACTGTTACCGTGTAGGTTTCAGGGCCACGATCCGCAGCATTAGTAGCAAGTGCCGCAGTCAATTCAGGTTTAGGCTCAAAGGCGCTCGGATCGTCACGATTCTTTAAGAACTGCAATCCTATTTGTGGAAAGAGTGCATAGGTCAGCACATCATCGTCATGCTCTGAAGATAGGCGAATGCCTTGATCCTGTGCTTTATCAGCTAACTCAAGCCGTAACTTAGCCAGTTCTGGCGTTAATAAATCCGCAGGCCGACATGTAATAGCTTCAGCTCCTTGCAAGACTCTGGCTTGCAAGGCGGCATCTACAGGAGCAGGCGTCGCGCCATATTCGCCCTTAAGCACGCCTTCAGTCTCTTTAGTCAGTGACTTATAACGCTCACCCATTAGCACATTGATTACCGCCTGCGAGCCGACAATCTGCGATGTGGGCGTCACTAACGGCAAGAAACCTAAATCAGCACGTACGCGGGGGATTTCTTCCAATACCAAGTCCATCTTATCGGCCGCGCCCTGTTCCTTTAGTTGGCTCTCCATATTGGTCAGCATGCCACCAGGCACTTGTGCACGTAAGATCCGCGAATCTATGCCTTTCAGGGCACCTTCAAACTTAGCGTACTTTTTGCGCACGTCACGGAAGTAAGCGGCAATTTCCTCAAGCAACACCATATCGTAACCCGTGGCACGCTCAGTATCTTCTACCATAGCGATTACGGTTTCAGTAGCAGTATGTCCATAGGTTTGGCTCATCGACGAAATTGCCGTATCAAGCACATCGATACCCGCTTCAATGGCTTTCTGGTAAGTGGCAGTACTTAATCCTGTCGTCGCATGGCAATGCATAGATAACACGAGTTGCGTTTGGGATTTTAGTCGACTGATAAGCTCAAACGCTTCCATAGGCTTAAGTAAGCCCGCCATATCTTTGATACACAAAGAATCACATCCCATATCTTCGAGACGTTTTGCCATATCAACCCAAGTTTCTATGGTATGCACAGGGCTAGTCGTGTATGAGATAGTCCCCTGCGCATGGCCGCCAACTTGGCGCACCGCTTTCACCGCAGTTTCGAGATTACGAACATCATTCATTGCGTCGAAAATACGAAATACATCGACGCCATTGGTATGGGCACGATCAACAAAACGCATGACTAAATCATCGGCATAATGGCGATAGCCTAATAAGTTTTGGCCACGCAGCAGCATTTGTTGCGGCGTATTTGGCATGGCCTTTTTCAACTCACGAATTCTGTCCCAGGGATCTTCACCAAGATAACGAATACAAGCATCAAAAGTCGCCCCGCCCCAAGATTCCAATGACCAGAAACCGATTTTATCGAGTAGTGGCGCTATCGGTAACATGTCATCAATGCGTAAGCGCGTCGCTAAAATGGATTGATGCGCGTCCCGCAATACGACATCAGTTAAAAATAATGGCTTAGCCACTGCTGTCGTAGAATTAGATACAAAAGTCATACTGCTCCCCATTACTTAATCTGTGAACGATACTGCTTTACCGCTAGTGAAATCGCAGCGACCAAGCTTGGATCTAAAGGTTTAGCATCAGATTGCGCTACCCTCTGCTGACTTTTAGCATGATTTTTAGCAAAACGTGCAGATGCAGCATCGACTGCACACCAACGCGCAACCAAATGAATCCCAAGGATTAGTACACTTAAAAATAAATAAACTAAGCCCATCCCCAAAAACATAATGCCAACTGCATCCAATAAAGATTGCGTTACATCCTCCATAGCCCCCTACCCCTTACTCTCTAGATCCCTATCAACAGCGCGATTGCCCAAAAATCATCGCTATCGCATTACAAGTTCAAAATTCATCAAATGAACTGCTCATAAACTATGGTTCTTCCGTAAACAGACACATAGCAATCACCAATCAGAAAAAAAATCGAATAAAAAATCACATTTTAAAGCTAACCAATCACACAACAAGAAAGCCAGCTAAACTCAACCTGCTAATAACATAACCAATTGATAACAAAAAAACCATATAAGTGTAAATTGGTCTTACCAATATTAAGTAAATCCACAGGCAACAAGTTATTAATCCTCATAAATCTAGCGATTAATTCAATATTCCATAATGAAACAAGCATAATGTTGGATTTAAGCTGAAGTGATGTCTTAGGCTAAAAAATGATTCCTAAATTGAAAACAACGAGCATAGGAATAAACCAAGTGAAAAAATATGCAAATTTAACAATCCAAGTCACTGCTATTTGATTCTGAGAGAAGATAAAAAGGAATGTCGTTCTGAAGGCATTGATTGAAGAAGAGGAATGGGTTCAATCTAGACAAATTAAATCATCCATTTTGACAACTTAAGTATCCGCCTTGGTACCAACGCCGAGAAGTGCCCGACAATACGATCTGTGTATCGAACAGTTACCTTGAGAGATGCGTAACAGTATTACCTCAGAAAACCTTAGCCTCTTAGTTATGCGCAGGATTAAGCAATAGGACTAGGGCAAGAACGAAATGAGGAAGCCTAAGAGCGACAAGGAACTCAGTAATTAAAATGGCAAGTAAGTTGGTGAGTTGGTGAGTTGGTGAGTTGGTGAGTTGGTGAGTTGGTGAGTTGGTGAGTTGGTGAGTTGGTGAGTTGGTGAGTTGGTGAGTTGGTGAGTAAAAATAGCGGAGAAACATGCAAGTTGAAAGAAAAATGGACTAATTTCTACAAATTGCAGACGCAAAAAAGCCAGCTATTCAGCTGGCTTGGTTACATCTCAATGAGATAATTAGACGCTTGGCGATGACCTACTCTCACATGGGGGTGAAATCATAGCGCTATAAATACGGAGTATTTAGCCATGATTGAACGCGAAGAAGCTTGTCTTCGTAGCCGTGGAGTCCGCTTAGCGGCGGGCGACCGCCATGGTAGTGGAAGTGTCAATATTGGAGGAACATTTATTGACCGACATCGAGGTAGGTTTTCGCGAAGCGTATAAACACCAAAGCCCTAGCGGTTTAGGCTAGGGCTTTGATGTTTATTTGGATGCTTGGCGATGACCTACTCTCACATGGGGAGACCCCACACTACCATCGGCGCGTTTGCGTTTCACTTCTGAGTTCGGGATGGGATCAGGTGGTTCCACAAGGCTATTGTCACCAAGCAAATTCTGTTTATTACCGTGTCCATCTCTGGACCACGTTAATAATAATTCGGAAAGCTGATTTGCTTTGTTTGAGTTCA
>NZ_JAMTCC010000042.1:0-42283 GCF_025370265.1 Shewanella septentrionalis
ATACCATTTACATTAATTATATGTCTAATTGATTATCACGTTATAATCATGAAGAACATGCATAATCCCAACATCGCTGCCTTAGTTAAATCAGAGAAATACGCATATGTTTGCGCCGCTCATAAAGTAATTACAGACTGCTCTTGGCGTTCACTGGCTAGGTTAGTTAACACTTAACTGAGGCGTTAAAGTGTATCTCTTTGATGGGTGAGGTGCGTAAAGAGCATTTCATATTTAGTTACATTGCTAGAGATAGGTTTTAACCGACGTTTCTAATGAGCCATTACTTGTTAGTGAGCCCATATATTTCGGTAGTCGTTGGATTGGTCAAGATAAGCGCACCGAACACACAAAGTGCGCTTAAATTGATTGAGGCTTACTGGGTGTGTTCTGAATGCTTACGGTGGAGTACTTCGAGTAGTTCATCTTCGAGTTCGAAGCGAGTTTCCATGTTATGGGCAAGTTCAGATAAATCTTTATCGAGTTGATACAACACGAGATCGTCTTGAGTTTCCGCATATTTATCGTTGAAGTCTAATGCCGCATTCGTGGTTGGCGTTATTTTTGGCAATACTTGTTGCGCGAGTGTTTTGCTTGATTCACCATATTCACTACAGGCATTAACGACTCTATCGTAGACTTCGAAATGGCCTTCAGAGACATAGTCCACTAATAAGTCACAGAAAGATTTAACATGTTCGAACGAGGGAAGTGATTTTTCTGATTTACTGTAAGGAGGAAGCCCAGCAATTTGGCAGTAATGCACTAACAGTTTGCGACGATTTTTTAGCCATTGATCAATAAGCTTATTTGAGCCGCCCCACTTCTGTTCCGCTTTTTCAAGTTCTCTCAGCATGATGCATTCCATTTAAGTGCCAGCACATAACTCTAATGTAGGGACAAGTCGCTAATCGATCAACTCTTTTCATGCGATTTTGCGTGAATGATGAAATGGACAAACCAGCTGTTTTGCATCAAAAAATACAAATAAAAAAACCAACGATAGAAACCTATCGTTGGGTGAGTAAAGTTTATAGCAGGCTCGATGCGACGAGCTTCTTGATTGTTCTTGCTAGCGCAGACTTTTTATACCAAAGGCAGGGAACCAGCGCAACTTTTTTCTGTCTGAGTGTGACTTCGTTACGAATAAATCAGCAGTATGTTATCTGGATAACAATTTCCAATTTATATGGTCAAATCGACGCCAACGATGGGGAATAGCTCACATATATTTGCACATAAAGGTTACATTATTCGCGTAAATGCTAAACTACCGACCCAGCGGATCTCAATAAGACTAGGAACCAAGCCCAATGGCAGAATTAAAGAATGATCGTTATTTACGCGCCCTACTAAAAGAGCCTGTCGATGTGACCCCTGTGTGGATGATGCGTCAAGCTGGCCGTTATCTTCCTGAATATAAAGCTACTCGCGCTCAAGCGGGTGACTTCATGTCTTTGTGTAAAAATCATGAGCTTGCCTGTGAAGTCACGCTGCAACCTTTACGTCGTTATGATCTCGATGCGGCGATTTTGTTTTCCGATATTTTAACAGTGCCCGATGCTATGGGGTTAGGTTTGTATTTTGAGGCGGGTGAAGGCCCACGTTTCGAGCGCCCTACAGACACTATCGATGCGATCAAAAAGCTCTCAATTCCAGATCCAGAAGATGAGCTGGGTTATGTGATGAAAGCCGTTAGCACTATTCGCCGTGAACTGAATGGCGCAGTGCCGTTAATTGGCTTTTCTGGTTCACCTTGGACCCTAGCGACTTATATGGTTGAAGGCGGCTCGAGCAAAACTTTCGAAAAAATTAAGAAGATGGCTTACGCTGAGCCAATGGCATTACACATGCTGTTAGATAAATTAGCCGATTCAGTGATCTTATACCTGAATGCTCAAGTGGCTAATGGCGCACAATCACTAATGATTTTTGACTCATGGGGCGGCGCGTTATCGCACTCTGCTTACCGTGAGTTTTCTTTGCGTTATATGCAGAAGATTGTCGATGGTCTAACACGTTTTGCCGATGGCCGCAAAGTGCCAGTGACGCTGTTCACTAAAGGTGGTGGTTTGTGGTTAGAAGCGATGGCAGAAACTGGCTGTGATGCGTTAGGTTTGGATTGGACGGTAGACATTGCCGATGCCCGTCGCCGTGTAGGCCATAGAGTTGCATTGCAAGGCAACATGGACCCTTCAATGTTATATGCACCTATTCCACGTATTGAAGAAGAAGTGGGCCATATCCTAGCGGGTTATGGTGAGGGTACTGGCCATGTCTTTAACTTAGGTCATGGCATCCATCAGCATGTCGATCCAGAGCATGCCGGCGCCTTTATCAAGGCGGTTCATGCGCAATCAAAGCAATACCATAAGTAATTTTTGGTTTGCGATACAGGCCCGCTTGCGGGCCTGTTTTATTTCTGACATTTGGGTTTGATAGCGTTGGAGCTTCTGGCGAAGGTATCTTTATGGATGAGCGTATGTGGTGATTTCTATCGTCTGCGAGCTTAATGGGTCTTACATTTAGATAACGACTTAAGCACCCTATATTCACATTCTGATTATGTGTGAATTTTCTTGATAAAAAGTAAAATTCATAATCGTTTATTTTATAAATTTTTATTTTTAAATCAAAGGTATAAGATTGATTTGATTGCATGAAAATGTCTACTTTAGCAACGACTAAAGCGAAGTGATGTTTAATACTATTCGCAAATGAGATATGTTGCATGGCGCAGTGAAGGATTATGCAAGGCCGTCAATCAATTTAGTCATAACAAGCCGTGGTAAGAGATGCACATTGGCAAGAAAATATTGGTATTTATTGCGGGCTTTTGTCTCCCCGCGGTGGTTATTGTCTCCTATTGTCTGGGGTGTTGGTACGACCATCGCGTCGAGCTATTGCGCCAAGACAGTGCTAATCGTGAACTTGCTAATATCCAGCAGCAGTTTCAAATTGATGTTGACCGATTAACCTTTCTCACGAATATCTACGCTTTACCTTTGTCGCAGTTAGATGAAGTGCAACTAAAAAAGCTAGAGGCCTCGTGGCACGATAGTTCTATGTCGGCCAACCTTAGTTGGTATATTTTACGCCAAGGCGAACTGCAGACTTTTTTCCCCAATGAATATACTTTTGCGTCAAATGAGCTGCGGGAAATTGCCAGCGCCATTATTAGCGCTAATAAGCCCAGTGTTGCTGGTGCATATTTGATTGGTGGACAGGCTTATGTCATTACCGCCGTGGCTTCTGCACCTAATGAATCTGTACTGCTGGTACGTCAGTTGACCGATAACGACTTACTTGAATATGCGCAGGCCTTATTGGTGACTAAAGTGACTATGAGTCACTCTAACCTTGTTACGGCAAGTGTTGATGGCACTCATAGTGACATCATTGAAATTCCCAGCCTGTTAAAAGACAAACCTGTTTATCTGCAAGTGCAGTTCTCCGAGGGGCCCTTCCAAGAGGTTAAATTTAAGCTTGATTGGGTATCGCTCGGTTTCATTCTATTTGGCGTGTTTATTGTTGGCCTTGGCTATATTTGGTTGCGCTCTGGTTTACTCAAACCCTTTAAAAACTTGATGCAGCAATTGGCGTTGGTCGATCCTATGTCCAGTGTCTATCAGCCTGTTACCAGTGAGGGCAATGAGGAATTAGAAGTGCTTGCCAGCCGCGTTAATAGCCTGCTGGCCAGAATTTATCAGCAGAAAGAACGCGCGAAAATCACCTTAGAATCTATTGCAGAGGCGGTGATTTTAACCGACGTCGATGCCAGAGTGATTTATATGAATCCGCGGGCCGAGTCGCTTTTGGATGTTGCCAGTTGTTATGCCATAGATCAGAGCCTTGCCAGCCTGTTAAAGGCTGGCGACCAGTTGAATCAGGCGGTGTTCACTTGTATTCGCCTTGGCGAGTCATCACCACAGGTCGAGAAAATCAAGTTATTGACCGCTACACCGCGGATTATGGAACGTAGCATTAGTAATTTGCGTAACCACGATAAAGTTATTGTCGGCACCGTCGTGGTATTGCGAGATATCACTCAAGAAGAGTTACTTAAGCGCCAACTCCAAAAAAGAGCCAATTTCGACAGCATTACTGGGCTGCTAAATCGTCAGGCGTTTGATGAACAGCTCCCTCAATTTGCTGCCTCAGCTAAAACCATCGCCGTTTGTTATCTCGATTTAGAGCAATTCAAGTTGATTAACGATAGCTGTGGCCATACAGCAGGCGATCGTATGCTCGCCATGGTGGCTAAGGCTATGCAGGCTTGTCTCGGGCCACAGGAGTTGTTGGCGCGGCTTGGCGGTGATGAGTTTGGTTTAGTGGTGTGTAATCGCAGTGCTTTATCTGTGGCGCAATTACTCAAACAAATGATCGCACAAGTCTCGCTGCAAGTGCTGAATGACAAAAACTGTAACTATAAAGTCGGCCTTAGCATAGGTGTTGCTTTTGGTCGTGCGCCCTATATTGATGCCCAAGAATTATTGAAAGACGCTGATATTGCCTGTATTGCCGCTAAGGCTAAGGGCGCCAATCAAATTCATTTTTACGATGATAAAGATAAAGAGCTCACTTACCAAAGAAACGCGCCTAAGTGGGCGGTACGTATCGCGCAGGCGATTGAAGAAAACGAGCTAATTCTGTATTACCAACCGATCCGTGGGTTAGGCAGCGGTCCACAGCGACAACGCATGGAGATCCTGCTGCGAATTCAAGAACCCTGCGGCCGTATTTTGGCACCTGCGCAGTTTATTGCCGCGGCTGAGCGCTTTAAGCTGATGCCTGACATAGATAAAGAAGTGATCCGCAAAGCATTTTTATGGCTGTCTTTGCATCCTGTACTTTGGCCTGATCATTGTATTTCGATCAACCTTTCGGGCAATAGTTTAGGCGCTGAAGGTATGGTGGAATATATCGCCCAGCAACAACATATTTTTGATATCCCAAGTCAATGTATTTGCTTTGAAATTACTGAAACCACCGCGATCCAAAATCGCAATCGTGGTATGGAAATGTTGAAGCAGTTACGTAAACTCGGCTTCTCGTTTGCACTGGATGATTTTGGCAGTGGTTTCGCCTCTTATGGCTATCTGCGTGAGCTGCCCGTGGATTATGTCAAAATCGATGGCTGTTTTATCAAGAACCTTGCAGTGAACGCTAAAGACTATGCCATCGTTAAATCGATTCAGGATGTTTGTCGGGTCATGGGGATCGAGACCGTGGCCGAATTTGTTGAAAATCAGGATATTATCGACAGATTATTGAGCATTGGCATTAACTACGCGCAAGGTTATGCGATAGGGCGCCCACAACCCTTAGCGAATTATCGTGAACAATATGAGATGAGGCTTGCACAACGCGCGTGAAGGATTGCGCTTTTAGTGTGATTATGCCAATTTAGCCAAAGACGTAATTAACATAGCGATAACAAAGGAATGACTATGGATGGACTCACTGGCAAGGTCGTGATCATCACGGGTGCTTCAGAAGGTATTGGTCGAGCACTCGCTGTGGCAATGGCGCGAATGGGCTGCCAGCTCGTGATCAGTGCACGCAATGAAACACGTCTCGCTTCACTCGCCTTAGAAATCGCTAATTATGGTCCGCCTCCTTTTGTATTTGCTGCCGATGTCTCTCGTCCTGAGCAGTGCGAAGCCTTGATAGAAGCCACGGTCGCGCATTATGGCCATCTTGATATTTTGATTAACAATGCTGGCATGACTATGTGGTCACGTTTCGACGAGCTGACTCAGCTGTCTGTACTCGAAGACATTATGCGGGTGAATTATCTTGGACCCGCGTATTTGACCCATGCCGCGTTACCTCATTTAAAGGCCAGTAAGGGCCAAGTGGTGGTAGTGGCCTCCGTCGCTGGATTAACGGGCGTTCCAACTCGTAGCGGTTATGCCGCTTCTAAACATGCTGTGATTGGCTTTTTCGATTCGTTGCGGATTGAGCTCGCGGACGATAATGTGGCGGTGACGGTAATTTGCCCTGATTTTGTGGTGTCACAAATTCACAAACGTGCCCTAGATGGTGCAGGTAATCCTTTAGGCAAGTCACCGATGCAAGAAGCTAAGATACTGACGGCCGAGCAATGCGCCAATATGATGCTACCTGTGATTGCGACTCGGGGCCGACAACTTATCACTTCACTTCGTGGCCGTTTGGGGCGTTGGCTTAAGCTGATCGCGCCAGGTTTAATCGATAAAATTGCCCGCAGGGCGATCGCCTCCGGGCACTAATATCTTTGTCATTACAAGCTATTTGCCACTCTTATTCAGATGCGTAATGATTGACTTTTCAGCCTCGCTTTGCGTTGCTTTTTCCCCTTGCTTTTCGATAGTTGCCGTGGCCATATGGCCCGTCATATCCTCTGCAATATGAAACCAATCTGGATGCCAGTAAAAGCTGGATCCTTCTAGGGTTTACCAGTTATGTACGCCTGATTTTTCACCTTGATAAATAAGATCTTTTATCGAATAACCCATATATTTACTCCATTAATTTTTTGATTGTTAAAAATATAAGAAGCTTGATGGTGCACGTCATCTGAGCCTAGGTATGTGCTTTAGGTCACATTCTTATGGTAAAAATTAACCTTTATCGAGCTAGGCCTATTGGTTGACGATAGTTGTTATAGTAAGTAATCAATCGCTAAGATAATAAGGATTACATTTCAATTCCGCAGAAATTCAGGCACAAAAAAACCGGCGTCTGGCCGGTTTTTTAACGCGTCTAGCAATTAGTTTTGCTGTTCACGTGCAATCGCGCGGTAGCCAATATCGGTACGGAAATACACATCATCCCAGTGGATTTCATCAACCAATTTATAAGCGGCTTTTTGCGCTTCGGTGACTGTGTTACCCAGTGCAGTGGCGCAGAGTACGCGCCCGCCGTTGGTGACTACGTGGCTGTCTTTCATCTCTGTGCCAGCATGGAACACTTTACCGTCGTTATCACCAAGGCTGAGACCGTCAATCACATCAAACTTGCGATACTCATCTGGATAACCGCCAGCGGCTAATACTACACCCACGGCTGCGCGCTCGTCGTATTCCGCTGTCACTTTATCTAACTCGCCACGGGTGGCGGCTAAACACAGTTCCACTAAGTCTGACTTTAACCGCATCATGATTGGCTGAGTTTCTGGATCGCCGAAGCGGCAGTTGTACTCAAGCACTTTGGCACTGCCGTCTGGAGAAATCATCAAGCCAGCATATAAAAAGCCTGTGTAGACATTACCTTCTGCGGCCATGCCATCAACCGTTGGACGAATCACGTTTGCCACAGTCCAATCGTGTACCGCTTGAGTCACGACAGGTGCTGGCGAGTAAGCGCCCATGCCGCCCGTGTTTGGACCATAGTCGCCGTTATCGCGGGCTTTATGATCTTGGCTGGTCGCCATTGGCAGAATGTTTTTGCCATCGACCATGACGATGAAGCTGGCTTCTTCGCCTTTCAGGAATTCTTCAATGACCACGCGTGAACCCGCATCGCCAAACTTGTTACCCGCGAGCATGTCATCAATCGCCGCATCGGCCTGCGCTTGGTCTTGGGCGATGATCACACCTTTACCTGCGGCTAAACCGTCGGCCTTGATCACTACTGGATAACCTGTTGTGGCAGTTAATTCACGCACGAAGGCTTTAGCGTCGCTGATTTCAGTGCAGTTTTTGTAACCTGCAGTCGGAATATTGTGGCGGGCTAAAAAGTCCTTAGTGAAGGCTTTTGAACCTTCAAGCTGAGCAGCCGCCTTTGTTGGGCCAAAAATCGCTAAACCTGCGGCATTGAATGCATCAACTACACCCATCACTAATGGCGCTTCTGGGCCGACTATAGTCAGTTCAATTTTATGGGTTTTCGCAAAATCGAGCAGAGCAGGAATGTCGGTGGCGCTGATCGCCAGATTTTCAACATTAGGTTCTAGGGCTGTGCCCGCATTGCCTGGCGCAACATAGACAGCTTCAACTTGAGCCGATTGAGCCGCTTTCCACGCTAGGGCATGTTCGCGACCGCCGCCACCAATAACTAATACTTTCATGTTAAGTCATCCCTTAGAGTTTTATGTTCTGTGTAGGCACACTGTGGTCGAAACCAGAGTGCGGTAAAACAAAGAGTGGTAAAACAAAAAAGCAGCCAGTACTGATTGAGTGCTGGCTGCTGAGTGGCGATTAGTGACGGAAGTGGCGCATGCCTGTCATCACCATGGCCATGCCGTGCTCATCCGCAGCAGCGATGATTTCAGCATCGCGCATTGAGCCGCCCGGTTGGATGATGCAGCTAATGCCCGCAGCCGCTGCGGCATCGATACCGTCACGGAAAGGGAAGAAAGCATCGGATGCCATCACAGAGTTCACTACTTCTAAGCCTTCATCGGCGGCCTTGATGCCAGCGATTTTCGCGCTGTAAACGCGGCTCATTTGGCCTGCGCCGACACCGATAGTCATGCCGTCTTTGGCATAAACGATGGCGTTAGATTTAACGAACTTCGCTACTTTCCAGCAGAACATTAAGTCTTTCAGTTCGCTTGCAGTGGGTTGACGTTTAGAGACTACTTTGATGTCTTCTAAACCGACCATACCTTGGTCGCGATCTTGCACTAACAAGCCGCCGTTAACGCGTTTGTAGTCTAAGGTTTGGGTCTTAGTATTCCACTGACCACATTCTAATAAACGCACGTTGGTCTTTTTCGCCACCACATCGCGCGCCGCTTGGCTGACGCTTGGGGCGATAATCACTTCAACGAATTGACGCTCAACGATAGCACTCGCCGTCGCGGCATCTAACTCGCCGTTGAAGGCGATAATGCCGCCGAAGGCTGAGGTTGGGTCAGTTTGATAAGCGCGGTTATAGGCATCGAGTAAGTCTTTACCTAACGCCACACCACATGGGTTAGCGTGTTTAACGATAACGCAAGCGGGTTCGCTAAATTCTTTAACGCATTCAAGTGCTGCGTCGGTATCGGCAATGTTGTTGTAAGACAAGGCTTTGCCTTGCAACTGAATCGCGGTAGCCACAGAAGCTTCATCAATTTTAGTGTCAACATAGAAAGCCGCTGCTTGATGGCTGTTTTCGCCATAGCGTAAGTCTTGTTTCTTCACTAATTGGGTATTGAAGGTGCGTGGGAACTTGGAGCCCTCAACGGATAGGGAGTCTTCGAAGCATTCGTCCGTGCTGTGCGCAGGAACCTTATGCATTGGAACCATAGTGCCGAAGTAGTTGGCGATCATGCCATCGTAACCCGCAGTGTGCTCAAAGGCTGCAATCGCTAAGTCGAAACGCGTCGCATGGGTCGTGCTGCCATTGTTAGCCGTCATTTCTGCCAGTACGCGTGAGTAATCGGCCGCATTAACGACTATGGTGACGTCTTTGTGGTTTTTTGCCGCTGCGCGCACCATAGTGGGGCCGCCAATATCGATATTTTCGATAGCGTCTTCTAAGGTACAACCGGCTTTAGCTACGGTTTCAGCGAAAGGATAAAGGTTAACCGCAACCAGATCGATTGCATTGATATTGTTGTCGGCCATAACGCTTTCATCAAGCCCACGGCGCGCCAAAATGCCGCCGTGCACTTTTGGGTGCAGCGTCTTAACACGACCGTCCATGATCTCAGGGTGTCCTGTGTAATCAGATACTTCGATAACAGGCACGCCGTTATCCGCTAACAGGCGAGCGGTGCCGCCAGTTGATAACAGTTCCACACCTTGGGCGTGAAGTGCTTTGGCGAACTCGAGAATTCCGGTTTTATCTGAAACGCTTAACAGCGCGCGACGAATGGGTCTGGCATTATTTGCAGCAGTCATTTGGGTACAGGGTCCAGTTATTTTAGTTTCAAGGATCTTTCGGAAAACAGAACAGCCTTAGCGCTGCACCGCTTTCCAAAAGTCCCTTGGTCCTATTTTTACTTTATTAGCTAACTTTTTATCCCTTCATCACGGCGCGCGTATTCTAACGTAAAACTGCATTTACGGGTGTTTTTTCTGCGTGATTTCACAATATTCATATCAGAACAAAGTGACGTGACTCGGCCGACTTTATGTAAAGTATGAATTACCCCTTGACCTTGGAGTAGGCTCCAAGGTTTATACTCGCATTATTGAGTTGTATGCTGGAAACTCCCCCTGAGTTGGGCGCGATTTCGCAAAGGATGAAGACATGTATCGTATTGGTGAACTGGCGGATTTGTGTGAGGTGAAAGCCGACACGTTGAGATTCTACGAGAAGCACGGTCTGCTCGCGCCGTCGAGCCGTACCGAGTCTGGCTATCGAGTGTATACCGAGGCCGATGCCGCGCGACTGCGTTTTATCTTACGGGCGAAGGCCGTGGGTTTTACCCTTAATGAAATCAGTGAATTGCTTTCAATTGAGCTTGATAAATCTAATCGCGTCTGCGCCGATGTGAAGGGTATGGTCGATATTAAATTGGCCCAAGTACAGGCCAAAATCGCCGAGCTGAATCATTTTCAAACCAGTTTGCAGAGTCTGTCCGATGCCTGTTGTGGCGGGCCGCGTAGCGCCGAACATTGCTCGATTTTAGAGGCGTTGGAATCCAGTACTGAGCGGGTACGTGTGGAGCATCATTCTCATGACGTCAATCAGCACGAAACGCATCAGCACACAGCACATCAACATGAGTCGCACCAGCATACTCACGGCAAAATAATCCATGATGAGTCAGGGAATTAATTATGTTACTGAAGAATTTTATTGATCTGTTTTTAGACTCGGCGCCTTGGTTGTTATTGGGCCTGATCCTGGCTGGGCTATTAAAAGTATTCGTACCAATGGTGTGGATGCAAAAGCAGCTCGGCGGTCACGGTTTTAAAACTGTGGTGAAGGCGGCGCTGCTCGGTGCACCATTACCTTTGTGTTCTTGTGGCGTGATTCCTGCGGCGGTAGGGCTGCGCCGTTCAGGTGCCTCGAAAGCGGCAACCACCTCTTTTTTAGTGTCGACGCCAGAAACGGGCGTCGATTCAATCGCCGTTTCCTACGTGTTACTCGGCCCCTTTATGGCGATCGTCAGACCGATTGCAGCGATTACCAGTGCGATTGTGGCTGGCTTACTCGTTGGCCGCGATGACGACGATGGCAAGCCTGCGGTTAAATCAGAGTTCAAGTCAGCTAGCGACGCAGCCGTGGCGGCCTGCTGTGCGTCGAAATCGGCGAGTCAGTCCCAAGCTATTAAAGCTGAACCGGTTAAAAGCTGTTGCTCACCGACTAAGGATCAGCCTTTAGCGCCTGTTAAAGCGGCTGCATCCTGCTGCGGCACTGAAAGTCATACTGATTGTGAGCAGAAGACTGAGCCTAAGAGTGCGATCAAAATGACGCCAATGGCTGCAACGTCTAGCTTCATGACGGCTCATGGCGGTAGTGTTGCGAACGTCGGCGTGATGAAAGCTGAGAAAACAGCTTCCTGCTGCGCTAGTAAAACAGCTGAATCTGTCACCCCTGAGAAAATCCTTGTGGTGAAAAAAGGTGCCTGTTGCGGTACTTCAAATAAAGCCGAGTCTGGAACACATGATCACAGTGCTCATGCTCCTCAAGCACAAGGTGAAGCGGATAGCTGCTGCGCTTCGACTCAAGATATGGCGACTGAGTTAAAATCACAATCTGTATTAAGCCGCGTCGGTATTGGTCTTAAATATGCGGCAACGGATTTAGTGCGTGACACTACCTTGTGGTTGCTGGTGGGTTTATTCTTCGCCGCGCTGGTGCAAACCTATGTCCCCGCAGACTTTTTAGCACAATGGGGCAACGGTATCTTAGCTATGTTAGTCATGGTGTTGGTCTCTGTGCCTATGTATATCTGCGCCACGGCATCGACACCGATTGCAGCCGGACTATTATTGGCTGGCGTGTCACCGGGAGCCGTTTTAGTGTTTATGATGGCGGGCCCTGCGACCAATATCGCGACATTAGGTGTGGTGGCTAAAGAGTTAGGCAAACGTGCGTTGTGGGGATACTTGGGCGGCGTGATCGGCGTGGCCTTAGTCGCGGGTATATTGGTCAATTATCTGGTGGATAGCTTTGGCTTTGTGGTGATGCCACAGATTGGTGAGCAGCACCAAATGTTACCTCAGTGGTTAGTGGCAACCTCTGGCATAGTGCTGGCGTTACTCATGGCAAAAGTGGTGTTTGAAAAGATCCCTCGAAGCTGGATTCGCCGCAACGATTGCTGTTCTTAATCAGCTCATATTCCGCTCAGTAATTATCGAGCGAATAACGAAAAATCCCAGTGTTAGGGCTAACAGTGGGATTTTTTATTGTCGATTTATGCTTTTGCTCGAGCTAAACCCAAGCTTAGTTGCCTTTTTTCACATCGATAAAGGGCAGAGTGCCTGTCGGTAGCATGGTTGTCGGTAGTTTACCGTCCCACTTTTCCGCTTTAGTTAATTCAACTAAGTTTTGATTTTGTGCCAGTGCTTCGGCGCGGCTTTTAATTGCAGAGGCTTCTGCATCACCTTTAATGCGAATA
This sequence comes from Shewanella septentrionalis, assembly GCF_025370265.1. NCBI lineage: Bacteria > Pseudomonadati > Pseudomonadota > Gammaproteobacteria > Alteromonadales > Shewanellaceae > Shewanella > Shewanella septentrionalis. The sequence continues at coordinate 12,488 of NZ_JAMTCC010000042.1, forward strand.
CTTTCGGCTTCAGCCTTGGCGCGGGCTAATTGCGAGTCGGCCTGTGCTTGCGCTTGGGTGACGGCGATTTGCGCGCTGACGCGTTCTTTTTCTAGATTCTGCAGTTGAGTTTGCACTTCTACTTCGGCGCGCATTCTGTCTTCGACGGATTTTTCATAGGCGTTGGAAAAGTCGATATTCTCAATCTGCACTGAGTTGATTTCCACCGGACCTTTGATCGAGTTAGTGATCGCGCTGGTCACATCGATACCGAACTTGATCCGCTCTTGTACCACAGAAATCGCCGTGTATTTACCGAAGATGTTTTCGACCTGAGTCGGCACTTGTCTGTCGAGCAAACGCGTGACCATGGCATCGATACTCTTGAAGTTAGCATACACTTCTTCGACGCGGTCTGGCGGTACGCTAAATGTCACCGATGCGTTAAGTGTCGCGGGTTGTTGATCGCGGCTATAGGCTTGCAGCGAGGTATAACTGGTGGTGTGTGTTTGGGTCGAAATCTTCACCACAGTGTCTATCAGTGGGATTTTAAAACCAAGCCCAGGTTCTGCTGTACCGATAACTTTACCGTTGCGCAGCAGTACGCCACGTTCACCTTGGTCAACTGTATACCAACTGCCAAATAAGGAAATAAAGAGGATTAATAGAATAACAATGGGGATAATTTTGCTGAGGCCAATTGAGCTCGGCAGATTGAATTCATTTTTAATCATTTAGCTTCCTTTGCTGATGTCATAGTAATGAGCTTGAGGGTGAATCGGATTGTTTATCTTGGGACAAGACTATTAACGCGAAATGTATCTTAATGGTTAACAACTGGCAATGACAAGGCAGAAGTGTTGCCTATTTGTGATTTGAATACCATAAACCATCCTTACAGTGTAAATCTTATTGCGAATTATTATCATCAAGGCTAGAGTCCCGAAATTAAAATTCTTCCATTGCTTTCATGTGCTTATCTTTTTACATGATATACAGCAAGCATAGGAAAATGGACTCGAATGCTAACGCTTTGTAGTGAGAGGATAACATCCCGTGTTGCAACTTATATTCCTGTTGTCGACGCTTCTGGCCTGCTTGTTATTTTATTTAACGAATAAGCAGCAAAAACTATTTGCAAGCTCCCTTCCTAAGCGGCCTTGGCGGTTACTCGCTTACGGTGTTGCCTTTGTCAGTCTTATCGGTTGGCTTAGCCTCTTTACCCTTAGCGCCGCAATTTTTATTTGGTTAGCCCTGTTGATGTTATTGATGGGGTTAGTGCCTTTTATCTCACTTTTCGGTCGGAAATAACTCATGGCACGTTTAGCTGAACAGGATAAATTGCAACCTGACTGGTGGACTAAATCACTGGCTGGATTGATTTTAGGATTTACTTTAGCACTTGGATTGGTGGGGTTATTTGCCTGGTTTGGCCCAGGCGGCATCGATGCCGATACTAAAGTGCAGTTCAACATGTGGCTGATTACGCCTATCTGGTTATTGATCTTAAGTTTTAGCTTTATGTTTAAAACCGGACTCAGGGCAATCGGCTACTTGGGCTTGTTTAACGTTTTGACTTATATAGTTTTATATACCTTTAGGTGACAAGGATGAAAGTTCGCAGTGATGTGTTACGTGTGTATCAGTCTATCCATATTTGGACTGGTATCATCGCCGGAATCGTATTGTTTATCGGCTTTTATGCCGGCTCGCTCACTATGTTTAAGGGGGCGATTGACGCTTGGTCAATGCCGCCAGCCCTGACCTTGCCTCAAGTGCCCACCGAGAAGCTGGATGACTTAGTCGCGCAAGTGTTAGCGCAGGATGATAAGGCCAAAACCGGTTTTAGTTTGCACTTAAATGATGAGCATCAATCGCCGATGACTTGGTATCAGCAGGGCTCGGAACGTGAACTCAGCATGAGTCACCAGCTTTGGCATGCCAGCCTTGACGAGCAGGGGCAATTAGTCACCCAACTAAGTACACCAAGCGAGTTGGCTGAGTTGATTGACCAATTACATCGTACCGCGGGGATTGCCGGCGAAGTCGGTCACGATCAAGCGGGTTCCTATGTGCTGGGGATTGCCGCCGTTTTATACTTTTTGGCATTGGTTTCTGGGGTGATTTTTTTACTGCCAACTTTAACCAAAAGCTTTTTCGCCCTCCGTAAAGATAAAGGTGAGAGTCGTTTCTGGCTCGATGCCCATAATTTAGTGGGCATTACCAGCCTGCCATTTCATCTAGTGATATGTGTAACTGTGATTGTGTTTGCTTTCCATGATCAGCTTTACGATGGGCTTAAGCATATGGTTTATGGTGAAAAACCATTATTTGCTCAATCGGCACCGGACAAAACGCCCTATACACTAGCCGATTTGCCAAAGGTCACCACTGTGTTAGCCAAGGTGCAGCAAATCGCCCCCGATTATCAAGTGAATGAAATGACCTTTATGAACTTGAATAATCCCCGTGCGACTCTGCGCTTGGGGTTATATAACCCCAATGGTTTTATGCGTGGACCCGTTACCGATTTCTTATACCTGCATCCTTATAGTCTTAAGGTGACCAATAGCACGATTGACCAAAGCGACAAGGGGATTTGGGCCAGAACCGTTGCGGTATTCTTTGGATTACATTTTGGTAGTTATGGGGGCGATCTCGGGCGTTGGGTGTATTTTTTCCTAGGTTTAAGCGGTGCTTTTTTATTTTATAGTGGTAATTTGCTGTGGCTGGAAAAACGCCGTAAAAAGCAGGCGAGCGAGCAAACCCGTGCTTGCCGATTAATGGCGAGCGCCACGGTGGGGATTTGCTTAGGCTCGGTTGCCGCTTTAACGATAAGTATGTTGTTGGGTAAATGGTTATATGTGCATGTGAGCAATATTAACCACGTCTATTTGTGGCTGTATTATCTGGTGTTTGGCTTGCTGGTGGTTTACGCCTTTTGGCGTGGTGCTGCTAAGGCGGCGCTGCTGATTTTGCCTTTGTGCGCCTTGGCTACATTGGCGATGCCAATCACGTCTTTAGTTGCGTTAATCGTGCCAAGTTTAGGCTTATGGGCGCCTTATTCTGCGGCAACGTTAGGCGTCGATCTGGTGGCGTTAGCCTTTAGTGGAGTGTTCTTTTATGGTTACAGACTGACTCGCCATCGGGTGCTTAATGGGCCGCAGGACAGTGTCTGGGCCATTCCCACCACAGTGCCAGTGGCAGAATTAACCCAGCAAACATCATAATAACAATGGGCGCCGTTATCGGCGCCCATTGTTATTCACAGGGTGTAGAGACTTAGCATTAACGGCTCAGGACTAAGCCTTCGCTGTGGGTAGGCGGGCTTTGCTTCGGGCGAGTAAGTGCGCGCTTAGATAGCAAACCGTGACTAAAAAGCTTGCTGCTAAGTAGAGCGGTAAGCCATGTTCTACATCATCAAAACGACTGGCGGCAACCGGACCAATAACCGAACCTACGGAATAACTGAGCAACATAATCTGAGTGGCGGAGACGATTTGGCTGCTGGGTAAATGATCGCACGCCAGACTGATGGCGATGGGATAGAGAGCAAAGGCGCAGGCACCTAGTAACACAAAACCTAACCATAATCCCACAAGCGATGTTTGTATCAGTAACAACAACGCCGCCGCACCCACTAAGCAAAAAGCGGTCATCAACACACTCTTTTCAACACGCGGGGATAAATAGCTCACTAAGGGTTGAACTATCATGCCGCCCATAATGATCAGCGCCATAAATTGCCCCGTCTGCTGGGCAAAACCCATGTCTTGCGACACATACACAGGCAATAAACCGTAGATGGGACCAAGTAATAATCCTGAGACTAAACAGCCAACAATGGCAGGTTTACTTAAGGTTTTTAGGTCGGAAAGGGCAATAGCGTGTTGTTCACTGGACTGCGGTTGGCCGCGTTTAACTAACAGTGCAGGTAAACTGGCCGCTGCCAACAAACCTATTACTACCAAGTAGGGTAAATTACCCGTGGTGCCTAAATAATCTACGGCAAGTTGCCCAATGGCAGTGCCACCGTAGAGGGCGGTCATATATAAGCCTAAACGTTTTGCCCGTTGTTTTTGGGTGTCGGCCATAAGTAACCAAGATTCGACCACCACAAAAATCCCTGCAACAGCCAAGCCTGCAATCAGGCGTGATACTAGCCAAACACTGCTCTGTGGCAGTAATACCATTACCACAACGCTACACAGTAAGATATTTAAGAACAAAATAAAGGCCTTACTGTGACCTATGCGGCTGACAATCGGTGCAATACAAGGTGCACCTAGTAATAAGCCAAGGTAGAAAATACTCGCCAGCCAAGGCGCAAGATCAAGGCTCAAATCAAAGTAAGTGAGCGAGAGTGGGATCAAACTCATCAAGTAGCCTGACGCTAAAGCAAATAGACTGAGTCCTGCCACAGGCACAAACAGCCCTGGCTTTTGATTGGGTTGAGCTGACAGCATATTTTCCACAAGCGGTACCAAAATAGGTAAAAAATGAACAGGAGACGAGAATACGGGCGCGACTCTAGGTTGGATTGCTCGCGGGGTAAAGTGAGTTAGATTGACTGAGATGGTGAATAATATTTGTGTTTATTATTCATAGGGATATTGAGTTGTAAATGTTATTTATTTGAGTAGGATTCTAGGGTTGTTTTCGGCTTTGATGGTTTGAAACATTTTTAATTTCTACACAGTTTTGCATCAAACAAATGATGGAACCACTAGGAGACGTTATCGAGCACTTGCTGGAGTGAAGTGGCAAGCGCCTGCACAAATTCTACAGGGAAGCTAATCAGATGTCCTTTCGCATTATCAGATAGATTTAAAAGGTTAAATCTTCTTTCCGTCACCATGCCATTTAAGTTTTTAAGTATGTAAACCAAAATCTTAAATGCGAAAAATGAAAGTTATTCGTGAAATATAAAACTGAGTTGATGCCAGCTGCAATTCTGTCATTGGGATGTTCGTTTACGTTATCGCTTTAAATTGCAGTCAGCTTGAGGGGGGGGCAAAGAGTGGTAAATACATTCATGGGTGTTTTATAGGCAAAAACTGTGGTTACAGGATTGAATTAGCGTTAACCACTTTATTTAAGGTTAAATTCAGTGTTTGTCACTTAGTATTAAAGTGAAGCATGATCCACGTCACAGTTTTAAACACTTATTCAATTACAGCTTTATCAAGCTTTTGCGTGATTTTTGCTCGTTTGAAAGTTTTGCACATGGCTTTAGATCAGAAATGGGTGATTTTTATCTCACTTAAGGTTTTTCTGGGTTTTTAGTCGGCAGAATGTGTGGTTGCTAAGTGGCAAAATTACAAAATAAACCGCTTTGCCAAGTGTGATCTATGCCCTAAATTTGCGTCAAAATAAAATGGTATTAAGGTTGTAACCATGTCATCAACAGATTCAAGCACTGTTCCACCTCAAAAAGCGCCCGTCAGCGAGGGGCTCGATAAAAAGAAAATGCTGATCTTAATCGCAGATATTTTGCTGCTATTCGCCTTGTATTACGGATTACCCTTCGATCAAGGCGTCAATACGGGTCTTGCGATCTTAGTATTTGCGGCCATTCTGTGGTTAACCGAAGCGATTCATATCAGTATTACCGCGATTTTAGTGCCTATTTTGGCCGTGTTCTTTGGGGTATTTGAAACCAAGGAGGCCATGAGTAACTTTGCTAATCCAATTATCTATCTGTTTTTCGGCGGTTTTGTGCTTGCCGCTGCATTGCATCATCAAAAGATTGATACCTTGATCGCCCAAAAATTGCTGCTGGCCTCTAAAGGTAAATTGAGCATTGCCTGCTTAATGTTGTTTGGGGTAACGGCGCTGCTGTCCATGTGGATCAGTAATACCGCGACCACGGCGATGATGTTGCCCTTAGCACAGGGAATTTTGCAGCAGTTGGACCGTAAAACCTACCACAGCACCTATGTCTTTTTACTGCTAGGCATTGCCTATTCTGCCAACATTGGCGGTATTGGTACTTTAGTCGGTAGCCCGCCAAACGCGATTGCCGCAGCGCAGGTGGGGTTAAGTTTTAGTGATTGGCTCAAGTTTGGTATTCCAACCGTTATCCTCATGTTGCCGTTAATGTTGATTGCCTTGTATTGGTATTTTAAGCCGGATCTTTCTGCCAAGTTTGATGTGCGAGTTGAAGCGCAGAAGCTGACGTTCCAAGGTAAATTCACCCTGCTTATCTTCCTCGCGACAGTATGTTGCTGGATTTTCAGTGTGCCATTAGCCAAGGCATTAGGTGGCATCACTCAGTTCGATACCATAGTAGCGTTAGGCGCGGTTGTTTTGCTCGCGGGCTTAGGCTTAGTCGGTTGGAAGAAGATTGAATCGACCACAGATTGGGGCGTACTAATACTGTTTGGCGGCGGTTTAACGCTAAGCGCAGTGTTTAAAACCACAGGCACTAGCGTGTTTTTAGCCCACTGGATGACAGATATTTTCGGCAGTACGCACATGTCGTTGTTCGTCTTTGCAGTGATTGCCTTTGTGGTGATGCTGACCGAGTTTGCCAGTAATACCGCCAGCGCCGCACTGTTAGTGCCTGTATTTGCTGCAATTGCCGAGGCATTAGGCGTATCGCCTGTGATGTTATCTGTGCTGATTGGTATTGCCGCATCCTGCGCCTTTATGCTGCCAGTGGCGACGCCGCCCAATGCGATCGTTTATGGTTCTGGCCATATCAAGCAATCGGAAATGGTGCGAGTAGGTATGATCATCAACTTTATCAGCATGATAGTGCTAGGCATTATCGCCCATGTTTTTTGGGATGTCTGATATCGGTAGATTGAGATTTAAGTAAACAAAATACCCAGCGAGTCTGGGTATTTTTATGGGCGTGAAATAGTTACCTGCGGTTAACTATGGCTTTTTAACCATAGATTTAAGGCTGACTGAGGTAAAGCGCCCGCTTGCTGCGCGAGTATTTTTCCTTGCTTGAAAATCATAAGAGTGGGAATAGAGCGAATATTAAACTGCGCTGCGAGGGCTTGCTGTTCTTCAGTGTTGATTTTACCGAAGCGAAATTGCGGCTCCCACGTCTTAGCCGCCGCGGAAAACACCGGAGCAAAGCTTTTGCATGGGCCACACCAACTAGCCCAAAAATCAACGACTAGGGGGAGATCAGATTTATTGGCATGGTTGGCAAAGTTCGCGCTTGTGAGTTCAATCGGCGCAGCCGTAAAGACACTGAGCTTACATTTACCGCAAGTAGGTTGCTGGGTTAAACGCTCATCGGGAACACGGTTTAACGTATCGCAATGGGGGCAGGCAATAATCATGGCTAAGCTCCAAAATAAAACGTCGATATTATTAATATATTGGGCTAAAGGACGGTTATTTAAAGGGGGAGTGATAATGTTATCGCCCATGATGACCTTATTCTCAAGGATAAAGCAGTGCACCGAGCGGCAGAAATATTGCAATAGCGCCGACAAGCGTGGTCGTCGGTGATAAAATCTGGCATAAGTTACATATCACGCCCTAGTGCGAAAAGAAAAGAGAGTGAAGAAATGACCGAATTAGAAGTAATCGATCTGCAAGTGGGCGAAGGAAAAGAGGCGGTAAAAGGCGCGCTGATCACTACCCAATACCGTGGTTTTTTGCAGGATGGTACCCAATTTGATTCATCCTATGATCGCGGTCAGGCATTTCAATGTGTGATTGGCACTGGCCGTGTGATTAAAGGCTGGGACCAAGGCATTATGGGGATGAAAGTCGGTGGCAAACGTAAGTTGTTAGTGCCAGCTCATTTAGCCTATGGCGAGCGCCAAGTCGGTGCGCATATTAAACCAAATTCTGATCTGACCTTCGAAATTGAGCTATTAGAAGTGCTGACCCGAGACTAATTAAGGAAAAATATTTTTCGTGGCATCGGATACGGCAGCAGAACACATCAAACAGCTTCAGGCTGAAATTGCTCAACTCAAACGCGAAAACGCCCAGTTAACGGCGTTGAATCGTCGTGCCGAAGAAAAACTGTTTGCCGCCCTCGATGGCAATGGTTTGTGTCTGTGGGAACAGCATATTCCAAGCGGGAATTTAACCATTTTCAATATGCGCTGGGGCGAAATGCTCGGTTTTAGTCCTGAAGAATTAGCCGCCCACGTTGATATCTGGAAAAGTAAATTACACCCAGAAGATAAAGCATGGGTGATAAAAGCCTTTGATGATCATGTCAGTGGCAAGTCCGATTACTATCAGGCAGTACACAGAATGCTGCATAAAGATGGCAGCGTCACTTGGGTGTCAGACCGTGGCCGTATTGTTGAGCGTCTTGCCGATGGTACACCGCTGCGGATGATGGGCAGCCATATCGATATCACCCAAGAAAAACGCTATGAACTGGATTTGGCACTGTTAGCGCACAGCGATCCCCTCACCAACTTAATGAATCGCCAAGCCATAGCCATGGCATTCGATGAGTGTTTGCAACCGGGCATGCGCGGGGCATTATTCTTTATCGATCTGGATGGTTTTAAAGCCTTAAATGACCGTCACGGCCATAAGTTTGGCGACAGTTTGTTGATGCATGTGGCGCAGATCGCTCGGCTAGGTGGTGATGAATTCGTGATCTTACTGCCGTTATCCGAGACAGAATCTTTAGCTATGCTCGCACAGTCCTTACTCGATGTTTATCGGCAGGGCTTTGTGCTTGAAGGTTGTGACGTGGAGATAGGCCTGAGTATCGGTATCGATATTTTTAGCTCCGGTGATAGTTTTACCGAAAGCTGCGATCGCGCGGATGCTGCTATGTATCGCGTGAAACACCAAGGGAAAAATGGTTATCGCTTTTACCAGCAAGCTGATGATTGTTAACCCTTAACCCGCCAGTCATTTACTCGTCTAGCGAACATCAATAGGCGCGACATTTGCCTGTTCACAACCCCACACCTCAACGGCGGCATCTTGCTTGTTCGGCTGACCAATCCAATGACTCATGGCTTGGCATTGTACCTTGCCAGAGACCTGCGCAAAACAAACATCAAAATCTCCCGCTTCGGGTGTCCGGCCTAAACGTAATTTAGGCAGAATTGGGAGCTTGGGCCGATAATGCCAACTGCCATTTTTAAGATAGGCATCATCTGGGATGTCCATGCCCGCGCCCGTGCCTTTCACTCTCGCCTCGGTTAACACTAAGCCTTGGGGCGTAATGTTATAGTCCTCCTCCCAGCGGATTTTCTCTATGGTGTGGTTCCATGCCAAGGTGAAGTGCTCTGTGGGCACTTGCGCCCACAGGGTACCTGCTAGGCCTAAACACAGGCCTAGCATCTGTTTACCTTCAAAGACTTATTAACGACGTTGAATTTCAAGGGATTATCCTTGCTCTGCCAGACGTTTGAGTTTGCGCGCGCGCCAACTGTGCTGCACGATAAACAACAGCGCGAGTCCGAAGCCGATTTCATCGCTCAATGGCGTAGCAAGGATCAAGCTCGCACCCGCAAGGAAGCCGATAACGCGTTCCCACCAATAGAGTTTTTGTAGTAGATATCCGGTAAAGATCACGCCCCAAATACCAATACCGACCGTTGCCTTCAGCACCACAAAGGCCGTCGCTAATAAGCTATCACCTTGGAGCATCAAGGCTGGATCGTAAACCGCCATAAAGGGGATCACAAAACCAGCAATGGCGATCCTAATCGCCCAGAGACTGATCTTAAGCCCGGATTCCTTCGCAATCGGCGCTGCGGCAAAGCAGGCCAAGGCAACGGGCGGGGTGAGATCGGCCATGATGCCGAAATAGAACACAAACATGTGCGACACAATTAGCGGCACACCTAAGTCGAGTAATGCGGGTGCGGCTATTGAGCTGGTAATAATGTAGTTAGGAATCGTCGGGATCCCCATGCCGAGGACTAGGCAAGTGATCATAGTCAACACGAGTGACAAGAACAGGTTGTCTTGGCCAACGGCGAGAATGTAGCTTGCGAAAGTTGAAGCAATCCCTGTGAGTGACACTATGCCGATAATCACGCCCACTAAGGCGCAGGCAATACCCACAGGCACAGCATGACGCGCGCCTTCAACCAATGCGTGCAAGCAAACTGTGAGGGTCTCTTTGCCGCCCTTAATAAACCAACAAATGGCGACTAGCAGGGCGATAACCCCAAACACGACTCCAATTCCGAGTTGGAAGAAGCCAGCGCACAACACCCCAAGAGCAATCCAAAAGGCAATCCGCATCGCCATTGAAGACAACCGCAGGACGATGGCCGAGCCTAAGATCACTATCGAGGTGAGGGCTAAACCAACCATGCCAGAGAACAGCGGCGTTCTGCCTGAAAACAGCAAGTAGACCAAAATAAACAAGGGGATAAGCAGATACCAGCGTTCTTTAATCGCCGCCCAAGGATCGGGACACTGATCTTTGGGTAGGCCACAAAGATTGGCCCGTTTGGCTTCTAAGTGCACCATCCAAAATACTGAGCAAAAATAAAGTAGTGCGGGGATCAATGCCGCTTTAGCGATTTCGATAAAGGGCACGTTAATGGTTTCGGCCATGATAAAGGCCACGGCGCCCATGATAGGCGGCATGATCTGACTGCCCATACTCGATGTCGCTTCTACGCCACCGGCGAAGGCAGAGCGATAGCCAAATCGCTTCATCAATGGAATGGTAAATTGGCCTGTGGTGACGACGTTCGCCACTCCTGAGCCCGTAATCGTTCCCATCAGCGCCGATGACACCACTGCGACTTTAGCAGGGCCGCCGAGCTTGTGGCCGAACAATCCCATGGCAAAGTCGGTAAATAAACGGATCATCCCGGCTTGTTCTAGAAAAGAGCCGAAAAGAATAAACAGGAAGATATACGTCGCCGACACATAGGTTGGTGTGCCGTATAAGCCTTCGGTGCCGAAGGCGAGTTGGTTGATGATTTGATCGAAGCCATAGCCGCGGTGCATCAAATCGCCGGGTAGGTATTGACCCAATAAGCCATAGGCCAAAAAGATGCCGCAGATGATAGGCAGTGCCCAGCCCATAACTCGGCGCGCCGCTTCAAATACTAGTACGATCAAAGTGATACCTATCACCATGTCCGCATCGATCAGCTCGCCAGAACGTTGAATTAAGTCGGCTTCGAAATACCACTGATAAGCCGCCGTTGCCATGCCTGCTAAACCGAGTAGCCAAGCGAGCGGTTGCCAAGGTTGTGATTTACCTCTGGCGGGATAACTCAAAAAAACTACGAGCAGCAAAAAGCCAATATGGGTGGCGCGCAGAACTTGCGTCGACACGGGATGAAAAGCGGCAGTGATGATTTGAAAAATAGAAAAAATTAAGGCGGTATAGAACAGCGCCTTGGGCCAATCGCCTGTATTAGCGCTGAGACCTTGTTGGGGATCACTCATATTATGCCTCACAGCATTAGACTACAGAGGGCGATATATATACCCAAGCTACCTCAATATACGAGTTTCAGATCCGCTTCAATTCAAGGCGCATCAATGACTGAATTCTACCGTTTGAGGCTGTTTGGATATAAAAAGATGCCGTTATTCAACGGCATCGCGATCGCTTAGTTTGGAATAGGGTGCACAGATATCAGCAAAACTTAGAGTGCGCCAACTTCTTTGTAATAACGTTCTGCACCTGGATGTAGCGGTATCGGCAGATTTTTCGTCGCTTTCTCTAAACTGATAGCTTTAGCGGCCGAATGCGCGTTACCGAGACGGTCTAAGTGCTCGAACATTAGCTTAGTCATTTGATAGGCTAAATCGTCCGACACGCCGCTTTGCGTCACCAGCAGATTTTGAATGGCAACGGTAGAAACGTCTGTAGTTTGGCCTTCATAGGTCGATGCTGGGATCACACCGTGTTGATAGGCAGGATTGTTAATCTTAGCGATCACATCTTCTGGAATTTCAACAAAGTTAATCGCCATAGTTGCCGCTAAGTCGCGGATCGCGGCCATGCCCAGACCAGACGATTGCAAGGTCGCGTCTAACTGACGATTTTTGATGAGTTCTACGGATTCCGCATAAGGTAAAAACTCGACTTTACCCATGTCTTCGTAGCTTAAACCCGCGGCTTTGAAAATCGCTCTAGCATTGAGTTCGGTACCCGATTTAGGTGCACCGACAGAGATACGTTTCCCTTTTAAATCGGCCAAGGTTTTAATGCCAGACTCTTTATTGGCAACTATTTGAATGTAGTTAGGGTAAGCAGAGGCGAGCACACGGATTTTATCCAATGGCGTTTTAAAGCCCGCATCAATATCGCCTTGGTAAGCGGCTGCGACTGAGTCACCTAGCGCGAGCGCTAATTCGCCACGACCCGCTTGCAGTAGATTGAGGTTTTCTACCGAGGCTTTGGTCGCTTGAACTGAAGTTTTAGAGCCTTCGATTCCAGTGCCATAGAGTTGCGATAGGGCAACACCAATAGGGTAATACACGCCACTGGTACCGCCAGTGAGAATATTGATAAAAGCGGGAGCTGCAGCCATAGCGGCAGCGCTGAGAGTTAATGTTACTGCAGCGCCGACGGCAACAAAACGTTTTTTGATTTTCATGATGAAATATCCTTATTTTTTATATTGTTATGTAGGGTCTTTTGAGCTGGATATGCTTGAGTTAGCCTAATATAACTACATAAAACCTGAAAAAGGTCAATTAGGCTATAGTCGATAGCTGCTACTTTTGCATCACAAAACGAAGATTTTAGGCGGTTTTGCGGCGGCGGTATCATGGGGCTTAACGAGGTCGGTTTAAGGAAAAACGGACAATAAAAAGGGCTAACCTGAGTTAACCCTATTTGTGTTATTTGAGGATGAACCTTTGAATAATAAGACACTATTTAGTGTTATCTAAGAAACCTTTAGTGGCATTTTTCGCGTGTTTTGCTGCTTTCTTTTCTTTAGCAGACAACAGCGGTTGTTTCTTCGATTCTTTACGGTTTTTTTGCTCTTTACTCATATAAAACTCCATGTACTCTTTGGTTATTCATCAGGCTAATCATGTAAGCCGTACTCAATTGAACCTGTTCCATGATGTCCTGATTGAAGCGAAATTTTGATCTCGAATTACAACATTTTAAAATTACAAATATTTAAAATCATTGATAATTATCTGTGAATTTATTTGCCTCAATGAGCGATTACAGCAAAATAATCTTATCACCGAATTCCGTACCATGATCCATCGATCACTTAGAATAATTAACGCTAATGCTAGCGTTAACCTGTATAAGAAATATGCGATCTATAACACTGTACTCCTATTTTCATTCGAGTTTGTCATTTTGTGCGATCGAATGAGTGGGCTCGAACCAAAACTTCACTTAGCACTATATGCCTAGCGTCGACTCGATTTACCTAAAATCCCGCCTAATATGCCGCGCAAAATTTGTTTGCCTAATTGGCTGCCGACAGTGCGTGCCGCTTGCTTTGACAAGGTCTCTGCTAAACCTTGGCGGCGTTTATTGCCAAAAATGAGTTCACTAAACCAACCTTGTTCTTCGGCTTTTTGACCTGTTTGGCCATCATTTGCTGTATCACTTGCTGTGGATGTGGGGTTGCTGGTGGCAACGCCGGTACGTCTTTGGTTAAGCAGTTCGTAGGCCGATTCGCGGTTGATGGCATGATCGTATTTGCCACCAATCGGGCTTTGGGCGCGGACTTGGTGTAATTCCTCACTCGTGGCGGGTCCCATGCGACAACGCGGCGGTGCTATGAGTGCGCGCTCTACCATAGTTGGCACGCCCTTGTCCGCCAGCATAGACACTAAGGCTTCGCCCACGCCGAGCTGGGAAATAACCTCACTGACTACTAGTTTGGGGTTAGGCACAAAGGTTTCTGCGGCAGTTTTGACTGCCTTTTGATCCCTTGGCGTGTAAGCTCGCAGGGCATGTTGAATGCGATTGCCTAATTGCCCGAGAATTTCGCCCGGCACATCATCAGGAAATTGCGAGCAAAAATAAACGCCTACGCCTTTTGAGCGAATAAGGCGCATGATCTGTTCGACGCGTTTTAATAAACTAGGTGGGCAACCCTCAAAGAGTAAATGTGCTTCGTCGATAAAGAACACGAGTTTAGGTTTTTCGGGATCGCCGACTTCGGGCAAATTCTCAAATAATTCTGACAGTAGCCAGAGTAAAAAACTCGAGTATAAACGTGGCGTTAAAATCAGCTTATTCGCCGCTAACAAATTGATGATGCCGCGCCCCTGTAAATTGGTGCGCATAAGATCGTCAAGCTGCAACGCGGGTTCGCCAAAAAAGTCTTTGCCGCCATCGCGCTCAAGTCCTAACACCGAGCGCTGAATCGCCGCGAGGGATTGGGCGCTGATCAAACCATATTTGGCGGAGACGTCTTTGCGCTCCTCAGCAACTAAAGCCAGCATGGCTCGCAGATCATCTAAGTCGAGCAGCAATAACCCTTGGTCGTCCGCCAGTTGAAACACTATGTCTAAGATACCGCTTTGGGTGTCATTTAATTCTAAAATTCGGCTGAGTAAGGTCGGGCCCATTTCGCTGATGGTGGTACGCAGTGGATGGCCTTGAATACCCGCTAAATCCCATAACACCAGTGGGTTGGCTTCGTTGTGATAGTCCTCAATGCCAATTTGCGCCGCCCTTTGTAGCAGCTTTTCACTTGAGGTGCCCGCCATCGCTAGGCCTGAGATATCACCTTTAACATCCGTGATGAAAACCGGCACGCCTTGGCGCGAAAAACCTTCGGCTAGGCTCATTAGCGACACGGTTTTGCCTGTCCCTGTGGCGCCGGCAATTAATCCATGACGATTAGCATACTTAAGATTTAAGTGAACCTGCTGATCACCTTTCCCAATCAATAGAGTATTCAAGGTCATTCCTTATATTAACTTTAGCGCCTGTACATGGATTGCAGCTCCATATTTAAGTCGCTGTAGCGCGTCGTTTAACAGTATGAAAATCCACCATTGAGTGTTGGCCTTGGTATTATTTCTGTCAATGTTAGTGTTATACAGCAAAGAGCAAGCTTGTTAATGTCATTGTGCTTAAACGTGTCATTATTGTTGTACTAATTAGAGCGCTTTAAAGATGAAAATATTATTGATTATGTTAGCCTTATTATCTTCACTGTTGACGTCTGCCTGCGCCGAATTAGCGTGTTCTGCCAGAACTGATGTCGATCCCTATGAGCCCATGCGAGATAAACAGCGCTGTGTCGCCGAGGCGGATAAAAATCTCGACGAGTACCAAAAGGAAAAAGCAGCGGAAGAAAAACAACGGCTGAAAACGGCCATAGAACAAGCCACTCAAAAATCGTTAATTTAGAAAGGATATCTATGAAAGGTGCGGGCGGAACACAGGGCGGGACGGGACAATTTTTTATAGGTCTAGCCATGATGTGTGGCGGATTTTATTTATTGTTCAATGCAATACAAGTGAGCTCTAGCTTTGGGCTGGGCTATGGTTTATATCGAGTTAACGCCTTTGGGCAAGGCGTGTCGATCACCACAGGCATGGTGATGCTACCGTTTATTATCGGCATTGTGATGGTGTTTTTTGACGCTAAGAGTAAGTTAGCGTGGCTGCTGAGTTTAGGTTCGCTAACGGCCTTGATTGTGGGGGTTATTAGCTCGATTCAATTCCACTTTAAATCTATGTCGGCCTTTGAACTGATCGTGATCCTCGTTTTGGCCTTTGGTGGTTTGGGATTGTTTTTACGCTCACTGAAAGACGCGCCCACAAGCGATACACAAGCGAAATAACCACTAGACTCTTAATCACTAGATTCTTAACCACTAGGCGCTAGAGTGCAAATACGAAATAGATCTGTGCATCTAAGCGATTTTAATAGCGGGTTAACGAGTGTTTTTAACTACAGAGTGAAGGAATGCGATGCGTTGGCGTGATACTGACATAAGCTCCAATATCGAAGACAGACGCGGCCAGCAAATGGCATCTGCGGGCGTGCCGAGTGCTTTGTTACTCAGGTTCTTGCCCTTTTTGCTGAGAACTAAACTTGGCCGCGTGGTGTTGCTCATCGGCGGCATTTATTTCGCTTTTCAGTATTTTACTGGTGGCCTGTCACTTGACCCCAGCACTCAAGCTAATCTTAGCCAATCCCAATCTAGCGCAACGACCGCGGTACAGGATGAAAATGCCCAGTTTGTGGCGGCCATTTTAGGCACCACAGAAACCGTTTGGGGCCAGTTACTCAAGGGGCAATATAGAGAGCCTAAGTTAGTGCTTTATCGCAATATGACCTCCACTGGCTGCGGTATGGGACAGGCGCAGTCTGGGCCTTTCTATTGCCCCGCCGATAGCAAAGTATATATCGACCTTAGCTTTCTCGATGAGCTTAAAACCTTAGGTGCGCCCGGTGATTTTGCCTTTGCCTATGTGATTGCCCACGAGGTAGGTCACCATGTGCAAAACCTGCTGGGCACTAGCACTAAGGTGCGCCAAGCCCAGCAATCTGGCAGTAAAGTACAGGCTAATCAATTGAGTGTTGCACTTGAATTACAGGCAGATTGTTACGCGGGGATTTGGGGGCATTATGCCAATCAACAACTTAACTTACTTGAAGCGGGAGATTTAGCGGAAGGCATTGCCGCCGCCAGTGCTGTGGGTGACGATCGCTTGCAACAGATGGCGGGTCGCGCCGTACAGCCCGATGCCTTTACCCACGGTAGTTCGGCGCAGCGGGTGAAATGGTTTAAGACAGGGTTTGATTCGGGTAATCTCGCCAGTTGTAATACCTTTGCGGCGAAGTGATTTTGTTTGATATCTCAAATACGTACCGAACATAAATGCAAGGATAACTGAGTGGCCTTTAACGATACCTTTAGATTGAGCAGCCACGCGGTTATTACTAATGCGCAGGGGCAAGTGCTGTTGCTTAAGGCCAATTACGGTAACTTTGCTTGGGGTTTGCCCGGCGGCGCACTCGAGCCTGGTGAGACGATTCACGAGGCCTTAGTACGCGAATGCCAAGAGGAATTAGGCTTAGGTGTGCAGGTTAACTATTTGAGCGGCGTGTATTATCACAGCGCCTATCAATCCCAAGCCTTTATCTTTCGTTGTGAACTGGTGTTGCCTGAGGGGCCTGAGGTGGCAAAAAATGGGGCAGAAGGTGAGCTACTGCCGATCCACTTAAGCCACGAACATTCAGAGTTTGCCTTCCACGATATCGATACCCTCAGCGCGGTTCAGCAGCAAAGAATTAAAGATTGCCTCAATTTCAACGGGGTTGTCATGAGCGCAAAGTTTTAATGCTTTACTGGCAACCCGCCGGCCGTTAATCGGCTTGGGTTTGCGCGAGCAAGGTTTCTAAGCAGTGTTCCTTGATACCGTAATAGGCTTTAATGTCAGCAATTTGCGCGAGGATTGCGGCGCTGTCTTTCTGATTATTTTGTGGCTTTTTAACGGCCAAAATCATCTTATTTTTATTGGTATGTTCTAGGCTGATAAATTCAAACACCTTAGTCGCATAACCGTTGGCTTCCAAAAATAGCGCACGTAATGAATCCGTCACCATTTCAGCCTGTTGGCCCATGTGCACCCCATATTGCAGCATAGGTTTAAACAATTCGGGGCTGTGCATCTGCGGCCGAATTTGTTTATGGCAGCAAGGCGAACACATGATGATGTCGGCATTGGCGCGAATGCCATAATGAATCGCATAGTCAGTGGCGATATCGCAGGCGTGCAGCGCGATCATCACATCGGTTTGCTTAGGCGCATGGGTTCTCACATCGCCGCAGACAAACGACAAGCCTTGATGATCTAGCGTTGCCGCTGTTTCATTACATAAATCGGCCAAGGCTTGGCGCAATTCTACCCCAGTCACCTGCGCATCATTGTGTAGGCTATGGCGCAGGTAGTCATGGATTGCAAAGGTGAGATAGCCTTTGCCTGAACCAAAATCGACCACATTGATTGGCTGGTCATTCTTGTGGGGCGACGCTTCGAGCGCTTGGCTGAAAACCTCAATAAATTTATTGATTTGCTTCCATTTACGCGACATCGCAGGGATAAGATTATGCTGGCTGTCAGTCACACCGAGCTGAGTGAGGAAGGGACGTTCGATATCCACAAAACGCTTTTTCTCACGGTCATGTTCTAACGGCGCAGCGACGGTTTGTTTAACATTATGTGTGCTGATTTGGACTTTGCCTTTTTTGCTGATCTCAAGCTGAACTTCTGCCTGCGCCGTGGCTAAGTGGGCGCTCTTAAAATCGCTACCGAGTAACAGTTTTATGCTGGCTAAGCCTTCGTCATAACTCAGGTTTTTAGTGATGTGATTCGTCTGGTGTTGATACACAAACGACAGCATAGGTTCATTCTGCAAACTGATCGGCCGAATCGTAATGCGCTGCAGGCTTTTATCTGCCCCTCGGTACTTACTCAACAATAGTTTGATCAGACTATTCTTCGCCAAGCTGTCAGCCAAAAGCTGGTAAAAATCATCAAAAGAATTAAGCGCTGAATGGGACATTATTGTTTCCGAAAAAGTAACCAAGAAAAACAGGGTGAGTATTCTAACCGCGATCTGCCGCTACCTAAAGTTATTCTCATCGAGAAGGGGTTTGGGGCTTAACCATTACCATGTTTGGCTATGTCATTTGCCCCAAATTATCAAGCTGAATGCTAAGGCGCTAAGGCGCTAAGGATAAAGGCGCTAAGGATAAAGGTGCTATGGATATTGAACTAAGATGCCCGCTGAGCGAGTGCCAGTTTTAAGAAAATAAACGACTGAACAATAGGTGAGATAAAGCTAAAAAAAGCGTCGGACTGCATGCACTAGCACAGTCCGACAAAGTGGAAGATTTATCTAGTTAAGGTTGAGTTGGTGTGAGCTCTACTTGCCATAGGGAAAGGTTATTGGCGTTGTCAGTGATACCGATTAATGCCCTTTGATTTCCTTGACAGGATTTGCCGAGCAGAGGGCTAATGGTCATGGTTTGGGTATTGTTATAACTAAAAGCTGCTGTGCCTGCGGTCGTCACAGAGAAACTCGTGTTGATTTGAGTATTACTAGTCACTTCAGTTAAGTTCACATCACCTATTGTGTCACCAATATCGTTCTCTGTAAGATTTTGAACCAGCATAGTGTAACGAACACCGCAGCGATTATTACCAAAACTCGTTACACAGCGGTTATCTGTGTCGCTCGCGTATTCCAAATCAAATTGCAGTGGCTTATTGACTATGTCAGCGCTAATAAAGCCTGAAATATCTCGTACTGAGGTAATTCTCCCAAGACTCGTACCCGCAGCAGAGCTAGGTTTATCAACGAGTTCTGAGACAAAGCCACCAATATAATCGAGTGAGAAAGTACCGCCCTCTGCACCATTTTGAACGGCGATCATTTCTCCCCAAGCGGTGATTTTGATTGATGAGAATAGATAGTCATCTGGTGAATCAGTACTGTAGAGTCCATTAGGTCCATCAGATTCGACTGTGGCGGTAAATTTATAGCCGCTAGCATCTTTGATATAACGACCAAACTCGCCAGACTGCGCCTGTGGTGATTTACCTTCGTAGCTATCTGTATTCGCTGTATGGGCAATCACATAGTTTTGATTGGGCAGGAAGGTGACAAAACTGTCATTATCAGCTTCAGTATCAAGTACGTGCCAAGTACCAATCAGCGGATCTTTTTTATCTTCGATACGTGTGAGTGTAATGTCTCCTTCAGAATTGTCGATAAAACTCACCGTCAGTTTATCTAAATTCACGGTCGCGTTATTGACTGTGCTTCCTTCGTCATAAAACCCTCCTGAACCATCGGATTGTGCAATTATGCTGACACTAAAACTGCCTGTTTGTGAATCCCAAGTGTAATGGCCATATTCCACTGATGCAGCGCTTTGACCGCCATCACTTTCATGCTCGTGGATCATGATGTAGCTAGAATGGTCTTTAAATGTCAGCACAGTCCGTTGCTCTTCACCTTCGGTGAATAACCAGCTGCCTAAAAGTAAGTTACGATTTGAACTGTCAAAGTGTGTTAATGCTTGAGTTTCACTAATTAAAGTTAAGCCTGAGTTCTTGGTCGTAAAGGCTGCATTGATGTTGGCATCGAAATCGGCACTGGTGATATCGAGTACGGTATCGGCTAAGAGTTCGTGGCTTGTAGCCTTCACTTGAATACCATTTTCCACATCACAATCCTTATCTAAGGTTTGCAATAGCTGCAGAATATTAACTTTGGTGATTTCGTTACCTGCTGCAATTTCGGTGGGTGTGATCAAGTTGGCCGCTGCCGTTGCTGGAAACATAATCGCGCCAACGGAGAAGGTGACATGCTCACCTTTAAGATATTGATATTCACCGATATCACTGGTGATTCCTGATTCTTTGGTCTCGGTTTGGTAGTTAATGCCCGCGACTGGGCTGTCCCTCAGTATTCCAGTTAGCTCAGCATTGGGGTTATCTTCGCAAGTGACTAAAGTGGCGACCGCTGTCGTCGCATTTAAGGTGCCACTGCCATTAGTTACGCTGCAAGTTTGTGCCGCAGGTTGAGTGTTAACAGTAATCGCAAAGTTAATGCCTTCGTCTTGCATTGTGGGAAATGTAAAGGCTTTATCTGTGCCATCACTTTGAATTGAAAGTGTTTCTACTGCTTGACCATTTTTCTGTAATTCGAGTTTAATTGTGTCGGAAAGTCCTTTCACATTGCCTTTGATAGCGAGCTGGGGTGTTGGAGTTGGGGGCGGTGTGACTTCATCGTCGTCATTGTCGTCACCACCACAGGCTGTAAGTATTAGTCCTGCGAATAGCGGAATAGCAAGGAGGTAGGTCGGCTTCATTATATCAATTCCTTTTATGAAACTTAGGTAGACGTATTGAGTTACGTAGCTAAATCCACAGGCGCTTTCATTGCTTTACTGCGGTTTATGCTGAGCAATCGATATACCGAAGGCATAGAACAGTTATCGATAGAAAAGGTATATAACGGCTATCTTAAATCTGTCTTTGAAATCTATTGATTAAATTTGAATGCTAAACTTATCAATTAGTTACTTGATAGCTTTAGATGATGGCTAATCTGCTGAGTGCAGGGCTAGTGTGGGGAAGACTCTAAATCAAAGGAATCAATAAGCGGGGTCAGGTGTTGGTATAAATCTTCTGCTTCGACGGCAATGTCATTAGCGCCATGATCGCGGGCTTTTTGCCTTAACGCTTCAGAGGGCATAATGGTATATAAGTAAATGGGGGTTGGTATGCCAAGTTCCCTGATCATCCGTATCATTTTTAGGCCCGCCAAAGGATCGGCTTCCCGTCCCATATCGGTAATAATGGCATCGTAGCGATAGAGACCTAGTAGCGTGAGGGCATCTTGGGTTGTTTGTGTGGTGTACACCCCAATCTGCCTTTCTTCGAGGTATTGCCGTTCAGTTTGATTATTCTCAGGATGGTCATCCACCCAAAGGATCCTTGCTTTGACATTATTGGGTTCTGCTAACACTAAGGGATTGGCACGCTGAGTTTGCTGGTGGCTTGCTACTGCAAGTGTTATCGCAACAGACGCGATAAATAGCCACAGATAACGCAAGTTAACTCGTTTGTAGCTTGGCTGGGTTTGATTTGGGCTTTGTTGCCGATCACTATCGGATTGCGGTGTTTTACTCGAGTCGAGATTGACTGTCGGGGTGTAGGTATTCAGGGGCGTTGTTGTTTGTGCATTATCGTTCTGTGAATTGAGGATGGCGGCAATATCATGGGATAAGCGGTAACCTCTTCCGTGGAGTGTTTGGATTATCGGAATTTCTAATCCTGCTGAAGCGAACAATTTACGAGTATCTGAAATTAGCCTAGCTACTGACCAACTGCTCACGACTGTGTTAGGCCAAATTTTTTCGAGTAAAAATGCTTGGTCACAATGTGCCGGATAGGCTTCAATCAAGAGACTAATCAGTAGGATAACGCGTTCATCACAGTTAATGCGTTCACTATTGCAGTGCAGAGTGCGGTTTTGAACATCCAGCATAAACGTTCGAAAAGTGTAATGCATTCATGTCCTTTTGCGTTTCAAAGTCTAAGTCAGCTTAGAGTTGTTTTAAATGTTAATTATTTGTTAGATCCTAATTCAAGCGAAACTTAGCTGTTTAGTCAACTTGATTTGTGCTCATGGGGTGGGGAAAGCTCGAATAAAAATCTGGCTACCCAGCTTAATTTCGCGAGCTCAACCGCATTTTGACGGTCTGAAACCGCAGCTCATTTGTTCTTTAGGTAGCAAAATTTAACGGTGGGTGTCTTGATAAACTGGGGTTGTGATGATTGCGAAGTTTTAATGCTTTGTCAGCGAGCGTGAGCTGTTACTTGGTTTGATTGCTTTTAAAAGCAAAGTCAAAGTCGTGGGGCTTTACCCCCTGATTTTTTAATCAAGTGTCGACCAAGGAGGACTGCTCGTCCTATCCTCCTTCCTATTTATAACCACTCAGCCATGACGCCCCCAACGGAGTTGAAAGCCCCTTGGGCAATTAGCGTTCTTATGCTATCGCGTCAGACGCTCGTCCCTGATTCGACTGACGCTATCTCGGCATCTGATAGGCAGGATGCCTGAATGTCGTGAAGTGCATGAATGCACTAGAACGACCATGCCGAGACTCACGCGCTCTTTATTAAATCAAGAGCTCTATTCGCCCTGCGGCAACTCCGAGGGGATGCGTATTCCGTCGATTTTTGAGTTGTCTGATTGGTCACTTAAAGCATTAAAAAGTTGTGGATGTCCTGTTTCACCCGATTATGCCCTCAATAAAAGTTAGTGTTATTACAGTTTCATATATATTACTTAGCCTTTGTCATTTCTTTTATGGCATCACCGAAACCGGGCATTGTTGGGCCACTATCCTGGGAGAGTAATCCCGTTTCAGTGCGGCAGAAAAGTGCCTGTAGGATAATATCGCGGGATTCTTTATCGATTGCCGATTCGTTACTGAGTGATAAATATAGGTATGTTAATTGCTCGCGTTCTTCTGCATCACGCATTAAATGGAAGGTACTAAAAGCTAATCTATTCAATGCTCGTAGTGCAAAACCAAACACTGCAACAAGCGAACCAAACAGAACCATACCAGGTACAGTTTTCACTGAAAGCGCCGTTTCTCCACCTAATAACCAGGCTTGGAATAGGTCAAGACCTGTCGTTATCGCAACCAGCACGAGTATGCCTATCGCAATGACAAAAGCGAAACCTTGCACTCTATATTTATTAGCTGATTGCTTCCAGTACTCAGCAGGTTTAGCTAATCGAAGCTTATCTTGATACGTTTGTTCGAGCTCATTAATTCGATTTTGCCAACTACTGATATGTTCATCCATTTCTATATGATATTTTTTGCTTTCTTTTTTAGCTAATCGTCCAAAAGCAGCATTGCGGCCCAAAAATTTTAACCTTGCTCGTTCTAACTGTTCATCCACGTTATGAACAGATTGGTCAAACCATTCAGTAAATTGCTCTTGATTTTTATCATATTGCTGCTGATTTTCATCGATTTTTTTGGTTATTTCGGCACTTTTAGCGGCAAACTGCTCTTTCAATCGTGTTAATGTTGCTCTTTCTGACCCTCGACGTTTAACCAAATCACTGTTTTGGTATTGATATTCGTAGGCAAGCAGCGCGCCATCGAAGGCATCTTTTGAATTAAAAGGTTGTACTTTATTATTCAAATACTCTAAAAATGCTCCCGCTACACCATATCCTCTCTCAAGCATTATAGTGACCACTTTGTCTGCGTATTCATGACCACTATATAGCCAATACGCGCTTAAATATTGTCTCTGACTTTGAAAGATATCTCGTAAACGCTCATTCAGTTCATTATCTTCCCATGTATTTACTAGAGCATCTGCAACAACATTTTGAATATTTCTAAGATTACCTGTCCCAATGTTAATTTTTTTGTTTTGTTCTGTTAATCCTTTGACTTCCTGCCAATATGCCATTTCCCTATCAATAAACTCCTTAAGCTGCTTTAAATTATTAAACTCAAAATTAGTTCCCATCCGATCGGTAAATTGCAGCCGCATAATTGCTCTATTCAGACTCATATCGCCTCTATCTATTTCATTCAAAATGCCGTTTATACTGTGTTCTTTTATTCAGTATAGTTCAATAAGTTTCTACAAATCATACGGATAAGCATGAGAGTGCTGCACCTAAATTAACGAGCCACCATCTTTAAATTTACAGAGTGCATGCTTGTAAAAAGTTGTGCAAATTACTGTAGAGGTTGGCAAGATTAAGCACTGTCATGGAAGTGACCGTTGACGGCATGGATGCCGTCGTCGAGCCCTCAGGGATGAGTTAATGGCGTGTCACTGGAATGACAGTGCTTAATTGTTGAAACAGAATGATGAACCCCGTTTCTATGAGTAATTAGCACCGCTGTGTCTTTGTTTAATTCCTACCCAAAACAAATACAAGCTGGATTCCCGCTCACAAGCATTGCTGGAATGACAGTGCTTAATCAATTTAGTCATTACGATATAAGCGCAAACCAAGGTGTGGCAACTTGTCATTCACCTTATGGCTCTCGTCTCGTGGCTCTTGTCTTGTGGATCAAGCGCGCAGGCGGGTTTTCTTCTGTTATAATGCCCCCTCGATTTTTTGGAGGCGAGAATGGACGTATCTTCTTTACTAGACGGCCTGAATGATAAGCAGCGCGAGGCTGTCGCGGCACCGCAATCTAGCATGTTAGTGTTGGCGGGCGCGGGCAGTGGTAAAACTCGGGTGTTGACCCACCGCATTGCGTGGTTGATGCAGGTTGAACAGCAGAGTCCTTACTCGATTCTTGCGGTGACGTTTACCAATAAAGCTGCTGCTGAGATGCGCGAGCGAGTTGAAAAAGTCGCTGGCACCAATATGGGCCGCATGTGGATTGGCACGTTCCACGGCTTGGCGCATCGCTTGTTGCGCACTCACTTCCAAGATGCGGGTTTACCGCAAAGCTTCCAAATCCTCGATTCTGACGACCAAGTACGCTTGATCAAACGTATTCTAAAAAGCCTGAATTTGGATGAAAAACAATATCCTCCACGCCAAGCTCAGGGTTATATCAATGGTAAAAAAGACCAAGGATTACGCCCTAAACATATCGATGCGGGCGGTTTTCCGCTTGAGCAAAATCTGTTAAAAATCTATCAGGTTTATCAAGAGTCTTGCGACCGCGCTGGTTTAGTCGATTTTGCCGAAATCCTATTACGTGCCCATGAGTTATGGCTCAATAAGCCGCACTTGTTGGCCCATTATCAAGACAGATTCAAGCATATTTTGGTGGACGAGTTCCAAGATACCAACGCCATTCAATACGCGTGGATCCGCGTGCTTGCCGGTCAAACTGCCAATGTAATGATAGTCGGTGATGACGACCAATCGATTTACGGTTGGCGCGGTGCTCAGGTTGAAAACCTACATAGATTCTTAAAAGATTTCCCGACGGCGACCACGATTCGTCTCGAACAAAACTATCGCTCGAAGGGCAATATTCTTAAAGCGTCCAACGCCTTAATCGCCAATAACCCAGAACGTATGGGCAAAGAGTTGTGGACGGATGAAGCCGATGGCGATCCGATTTCGCTCTATTGCGCCTTTAATGAAATGGACGAGGCGCGCTTTATTGTCGGCCGGATAAATGATTGGCACGAAAAGGGCGGCAACCTCAGTGATTGTGCGATTTTATATCGTTCTAACGCTCAGTCGCGAGTATTGGAAGAAGCCTTATTACACAAAGGCTTAGCTTATCGAATCTACGGCGGTTTACGCTTCTTCGAACGCCAAGAAATTAAAGATGCCATGGGTTACCTGCGGTTGATCAATAACAAAGACGACGATGCGGCATTCGAGCGTGTGGTGAACACGCCGCCCCGTGGCATTGGCGATCGCACTTTGGATATTTTGCGCTCCACGGCGCGCCAGCATGAGTTAACCCTGTGGCAGGCGAGTGTGCGTTTGCTCGACGAGAAAGTGCTCGCGGGCCGCGCGGCGAATTCTGTGCGTGGTTTCATGGACTTAATCATGACGATGCGTGAAGACACCCAAGATATGGTGCTGTATCGCATGGCCGATACAGTGATCCAAGCTTCGGGTCTTAAGGCCATGTATGAAGCCGAAAAGGGTGAAAAAGCCCACGCTAGAATCGAAAACTTAGAAGAATTAGTTACAGCGGCGCGTACCTTCGAAATGCCAGAAGAGCTGGAGGACATGGGCGAACTTAATGGTTTTCTCTCCCACGCGGCGCTCGAAGCAGGCGAAGGCCAAGCCGATGCCTTTACCGATGCGGTGCAGCTAATGACGCTGCATTCTGCCAAAGGGCTAGAGTTCACTATGGTGTTCATGGCGGGGGTCGAAGAAGGGATCTTCCCGAGTAAAATGGCACTCGAAGAGGGCGATAGACTCGATGAAGAACGCCGCCTCTGCTATGTGGGCATGACCCGCGCGATGGAAAAACTCTACATTACCTATGCGGAATCGCGCCGTATTTATGGCCGAGAAGATTATGCCCGGCCATCGCGTTTTATCAAAGAGATCCCACCGCAATATGTGGATGAAATCCGCCTCAAGGCGCAGGTTTCAACCCCAATGGCGAATAATCGTTTTAGCACCCAAAAATCAGCTGCCACAAACGATACCGGTTTTAACGTCGGCCAACGAGTCAATCACCCTAAATTTGGTGAAGGCAAGGTGACCAACTTTGAGGGCAGCGGTGCCCAAGGGCGCGTGCAAGTCAGCTTTACTGACTTTGGCAGCAAGTGGTTAGTCGTGGCTTACGCTCGTTTAGAAGCGCTGTGATTACTGCCATCATCGCGATAAATGTCAGCTTTTTGTGACACGCTTTTAGGGGATGAATTCGCATCGGGAGAAGCATGGGTATATGATGCTAAGCCTGAAAACGAGTGGAAACTTGAGGGTATTGGGAGTACCTAGTTAATGAATTTAAAGCAAAAGTGGGATGTGTATTCCCGTCTTACTCGAATCGACCGCCCCATAGGTACGCTATTATTGCTGTGGCCATGTTTGATGGCGCTAATGTTAGCTGCGGGTGGCATGCCGGATCTTAAGGTCTTGGTTATCTTCATTATTGGCGTAGTGATCATGCGTGCCTGTGGCTGCATTATTAACGACTATGCCGATCGCGATCTCGATTCTTTTGTTGAACGCACTCGATCACGCCCGCTAGCCAGTGGCGAAATCAGCACCAAAGAAGCGCTGATACTGTTCGTCATTTTAGGTTTATCCGCTTTTGGTTTAGTCTTATTACTCAATGGATTAGTCGTTAAACTATCCGTTGTTGGCATTATCCTCACGATTATTTACCCCTTCACTAAACGTATCACCAACATGCCGCAGATGTTTTTAGGCATAGTGTGGAGTTGGTCTATCCCTATGGCTTACGCCGCACAAACGGGTGAAGTGCCGATGGAGGCTTGGTGGTTATTTGCCGCCAATTGGTGTTGGACTGTCGCCTACGACACTATGTATGCCATGGTCGATAGGGACGATGATCTAAAAGTGGGTATTAAATCTACTGCGATTTTGTTTGGTAAATATGATCGCCAAATCATAGGGTTATTTCAGCTTGCCGCGTTGGCTTGTTTTATCGCCGCCGGTTGGAGCGCCGATCGTGGTTTGCTTTATGGTTTAGGCATACTGACTTTTGTCGGTTTTAGTACTTACCAGCAAATGCTGATTTTTGATCGTGAACGAGCCCCTTGTTTTAAAGCCTTCCTCAATAATAACTGGGCAGGTTTAGCCTTATTTGTTGGGCTGGGCGCGGATTATTTGATTTAAGGGGGGATTGATCCGTTAGTTTGAACATCGACTTTGCTTTTTGGCCTCTCGCTCTGAGAGGCCTTCATATAGACTCCAATCTCTATCCCCCTGAATACGTAGGTTTACATTTTAAGTCCGATAATTGACTAGAGCTTACTGGTTTTTGCTGCCGTGTTTAGCCTATAGTGCTGAGTCCTAAGTGTTAAGTTTATATTGGCATCTATTACTAACATCATGCTTAAGTAACAAGGAGTCGTTATGTTTATTCCGCCAGGATTTGCACGGGTTAGCCCGTATATGATTATCAACAATGCCGATAGTTTAGTAGCCTTTATGCAAAAAGCCTTTGATGCTAAAGCGCTACATATTTCCCATCGATTGGATGGCAAAATAGCCAATGCGCAGATGCAAATCGGCGACTGCCTATTTATGTTAAGCGAGGCGAGTGAAGCGTTTCCGTCAATGCCAGCATCCTACTATTTGTATGTGGCAGATGCCGATAAATCGGTGGCTCAGGCGCTTGCTGCTGCGGGCGAGTTAATCATGGCAGTGGCGGATAAACCCTATGGCGATCGCCAAGGTGGAGTGCGGGATCCCGTGGGCAATTTGTGGTGGATCTCCCAACGTTTAGCCGCAGGGCCATATCAGGATTGATCGTCAAGTGATAACCAGCCAAAGGAGGTGATGTATGCCGTGCCAGTTAACCCGATTATTTGGAATCGAATTGCCAATTATTCAAGCGCCTATGGCGGGTGTTCAGGGCAGTGCCTTAACGATAGCCGTGTCTCAAGCCGGTGCGTTGGGATCTTTGCCCTGCGCCATGTTATCCCTTGAAGCATTAGATGCCGCGTTGACACTGATCCGCGCCCAGACGACTAAGCCCATCAATGTAAACTTCTTTTGTCATCACGAGCCCGAACCGCAAGCGGCGAAACAAGCCATGTGGCTCAAGCAACTCGTGCCTTATTTTGCTGAGCTGGGTATCCATCCTGATACCCAAGCTGCGGGAGTACAACGCGCGCCTTACACGAGTGCTCAGGCTGAAGTGTTAGCCAAATTCAAACCTGAGGTGGTGAGTTTTCACTTTGGTTTACCCAATGAAGACTTGTTGCTGGAGATAAAGTCTTGGGGATCTAAGATCATCTCGACGGCGACCACAGTGGAAGAAGCGCTCTGGTTAGAAGCGCGTGGCGTAGATGCCATTATTGCGCAGGGTTTAGAAGCGGGCGGCCATAGGGGACATTTTTTATCCGATGATTTAACCGAGCAGCTCGGCACTTTTAGTTTATTGCCGCAAATCATCGCCGCCGTGGATATTCCTGTTATTGCAGCGGGTGGCATAGTCGATGCCAAAACCGTGCGTGCCGCTATGGCGATGGGCGCTTCGGCGGTGCAAGTGGGGACGGCCTATTTACTTTGTCCTGAATGCACCACCAGTGATATTCACCGTGCCGCCCTGCAGAGTGAGGCGGCGCAACATACGGCTCTGACTAACTTATTTTCCGGTCGCCCCGCCCGTGGCATAGTGAACCGTTTTATGGCCGAGATGGGGCCGATAAATGAGGCTGTGCCAGATTTCCCCTTGGCATCCTCGGCAGTTGCAGGCTTAAGAGCTGCGGCGGAGCGACAAGGATTTGGTGATTTTAGCCCACTTTGGTGTGGCCAAAATGTAACAGGCTGTCAGGCTATTCCCGCCGCAGAGCTGACGAGGCAATTGGCGTTAGGTTTGATGGTCTAATGATCAGTTTGAGCGTTTTTAAGCCAGCATTGTATTCATGGTTTTATCCATCATGTTATTGATAAGCCAAGCTACTTTTTTGGGTTTTTACTATCGCATAGGCTTGGCTAGATCAACTGACAAGGATGTTAAATGCTAAAAATTCGACTAAGACGCCCAGCTAAATATCGAATTTATTTTCTCATTTTGATGATTATTGTGTATTGGCTTGGGTTTAATTTACTGCCAGAACAGTTAACGCAAACAAGTGAGCAGTTGTCTTTGGCTGTCGTCAGTGCACTATATTTTGTGTTGTTACCTCTGCTTTATTGGTATTGGATTATCAAAATTGGTGCGCAAAAAAGCTGGAAAATA
>NZ_JAMTCC010000043.1:0-41305 GCF_025370265.1 Shewanella septentrionalis
AGTAAACTCCCTTGTGCTGCCGCTCGACTTGCATGTGTTAGGCCTGCCGCCAGCGTTCAATCTGAGCCATGATCAAACTCTTCAATTAAAGTTTTGTTGTTTGACTTGCGTCAAACGGCTCAACGAATTCTGTTCGACTTCTATTTATCCGAAAATAAGTAGTAAGTCTTTGTACATATTGCTATGAACACTCATCACTCTCGTGAAAGAATTGGTTGATTTAAATTTTTGACTGCC
Source organism: Shewanella septentrionalis (assembly GCF_025370265.1). Classification (NCBI taxonomy): domain Bacteria; kingdom Pseudomonadati; phylum Pseudomonadota; class Gammaproteobacteria; order Alteromonadales; family Shewanellaceae; genus Shewanella; species Shewanella septentrionalis. Next base: position 238 of record NZ_JAMTCC010000043.1, read on the forward strand.
AACCCTAAGGTTAAGCAGTTTCGATTAACTCAACACCTGTGAGTGTCCACACAGATTTGCTTGATAAATTGTTAAAGAGCGTTGACCACACACTGAGTTTTCTGCGGGTCAGGGCTGCGTATTCTACGCATTCCCGTTAATGCGTCAAGTAGTTTTTTCAACTTTCTCAACACTCATCGTTTAGCTCGCTAACCGATGAACTGCTTGGCTTTCTTTGCTTAACTTACGTTACGCTGTCTGCCGTGTCAGTGGATGCGCATTATAGGGAGATTGAGAAAGTCCGCAAGGGCTTTTTTGAGAAAAATGGATCTTTTTTTAATACTTTCAGTTAGTCACACAATACCCCCACTTTATCCTCAGACTTATCCACAAAATGGGTTTTAACGGTTAAATTTGCTACAGCGATGGGTTTGCTTTAATGGCTATCAATGAGAATGAAATGATGTTCAATGGGGAATAACGACGATTAGCGATATAAAGAAGAGTAAGAATGTAATCCGGATGACACGAGAATCAGCGCGAGGCTTATTAAAGAGGAAATAAAAAGGCAACTTAGATAAGTTGCCTTTAGTGTGCGTTCTATTCTACTTATTCAGTAGGCTTAATCTGTCAGCAGATTAACTTAACTTGCCGTGACATTGTTTGTACTTGCGACCTGAGCCACAAGGACAAGGATCATTACGACCCACTTTCTCACCATCACGGATCATCGGTGCTTGCGCAGTGACAGCTTCATGCTCATCACCACCGCCAACAAGCGACTCTGCCGCTGCGTGTTGATAGTCGCGCTGGATCTTGGCATCTTCTTCACGACGACGCGCTTCCATTTCTTCCACATCTGACTGAGCTTGAACTTGTACTTTCGACAGCACACTGATGACGTCATGTTTCAAGGTGTTCAACAGTTGTTGGAATAACTCAAACGACTCACGCTTATATTCTTGCTTTGGATTTTTCTGTGCGTAACCACGTAAGTGGATACCTTGACGCAGATGGTCCATCGCCGCTAAGTGTTCTTTCCACAGACCATCGAGCGTTTGTAGCATAACGGCTTTCTCGAACTGGCGTAGCACTTGCGCGCCAACCATTTCTTCTTTCGCCTTATATGCATCGCCCCAAGCAGTGATAATACGCTCACGTAGACTCTCTTCATGCAGATCGTCTTCTTTATCTAACCATTCCTGGATAGGTAGTTTGAGCATAAACTCTTGGTGTAGACGTTGCTCTAAACCTGGGATATCCCACAGCTCTTCTACTGATTGCGGTGGAATATACTGATCGATTACCGCGCCAATCACATCGTCTTGAATGTTTTGGATAGTATCTTCAATGCTTTCCGCATCCATCAACTCGTTGCGCTGGGCGTAAACCACTTGGCGCTGATCGTTAGCTACGTCATCAAATTCGAGTAATTGCTTACGGATATCGAAGTTACGGGCTTCAACTTTACGTTGAGCGTTTTCGATTGCGCGAGACACCCATGGATGTTCGATCGCTTCACCTTCTTCCATGCCCAGCTTTTTCATCATGCCAGAGACACGATCCGAGGCGAAGATACGCATTAAGCTATCTTCCATCGACAGGTAGAAGCGTGATGAACCTGCGTCACCTTGACGACCCGCACGACCACGTAACTGGTTGTCGATACGGCGTGATTCGTGACGTTCAGTACCTAGGATGTGTAAACCACCTGCGGCAACGACTTCATCATGACGAACTTGCCAGTCGGCTTTGATCTTAGCTTTTTGATCAGCAGTTGGATTATCGAGCGCATCGATTTCCATGTTCCAGTTACCGCCAAGCACGATATCGGTACCACGACCTGCCATGTTAGTAGCAATAGTCACAGCGCCAGTACGACCTGCTTGGGCGACGATTTCAGCTTCTTTCTCATGGAATTTCGCGTTCAAAACTTGATGTGGGATTTTTTCCTGCACCATTAAGCGCGCTAGCAGTTCAGACTGTTCGATTGAGACCGTACCCACCAACACTGGCTGACCACGTTCGCGGCAATCTTTAATGTCTTTGATGATAGCTTGATATTTTTCATCGGCGGTCAGGTAAACCAAATCCGCCATATCCTTACGCACCATTGGGCGGTTAGTCGGCACAACAACTGTGTCTAATCCATAGATGTGTTGGAATTCGAACGCTTCAGTGTCGGCAGTACCTGTCATACCTGCCAGCTTCTCGTATTGACGGAAGTAGTTCTGGAAAGTGATCGAAGCCAATGTTTGGTTTTCGTTTTGAATGTGCACGCCTTCTTTGGCTTCGACAGCTTGATGTAAGCCTTCTGACCAACGACGACCTGGCATAGTACGACCCGTGTGTTCATCGACTATGATGACTTCGTTGTCTTGTACTATGTAATCCACATCACGCTCAAACAGCGTGTGCGCACGGAGCGCCGCGTTAACATGATGTAACAGAGAAATATTTGCAGCAGAATAGAGTGAGTCACCTTCGGCTAACATGCCGCGCTCGATCAGCAGGTTCTCTACTTTTTCTTGACCACGTTCGGTGAAATGCACTTGTTTGGCTTTTTCATCGATGCTGTAGTCACCCTCACCCACATACTCTTCAGAGTCTTCTTTATCCTGACGGATAAGATTTGGGATAAGCAGGTTGATCTTGATGTAAAGCTCAGAGCTGTCTTCAGCGGCACCAGAGATAATCAGCGGTGTACGTGCTTCGTCGATTAAGATTGAATCCACTTCATCGATTAGGGCGTAATGCAACGGACGTTGTACCCGTTCTTGCGGCGAAAACGCCATGTTATCGCGCAAATAATCGAAACCAAACTCGTTGTTGGTACCGTAAGTGATATCGGCGTTGTAGGCATCTTTCTTTGCCTGCTGACCGAGACCTGCCACGTTGATGCCGACGGTTAAACCGAGGAACTCAAACAGTGGGCGGTTATTCTCGGCATCACGACGTGCTAAGTAATCGTTCACGGTAATCACGTGAACACCTTTGCCCGTCAATGCGTTTAAGTAAGCGGGCAAGGTTGCCGTTAAGGTTTTACCTTCACCCGTACGCATCTCAGCAATACGGTTACTGTCGAGCACCATACCACCGAGTAACTGTACGTCGAAGTGGCGCATGTCAAATACACGCTTAGACGCTTCACGTACTGTCGCAAACGCTTCAGCCATGATGCTATCTAATGAAGCGCCGGCAGCTAAACGCTCACGGAACTCAGCGGTTTTCGCTTTTAAAGCTTCATCGGTTAATTTTTCATAATCAGCTTCTAGTGCGTTAATGCTAATAACGATCTTTTGAAGCCCTTTAAGGGTGCGGTCGTTGCGACTACCAAATACTTTTGTCAGTAATTTACCAAACATCTGAATCACTTATTCTCTGTAGGCCAAGTCCATGATGGAAACTAGAAGCCAATGTTTCAATTAACTTGCTTTGCGGTAGACAAACTTTTGTGGATCTATCTGCTGTCCGCCGCGCAACACTTCATAATGCACATGAGCCCCAGTTGAGCGCCCAGTGCTTCCCATACTGGCGATTGCATCGCCTTTTGCGACCACATCACCTACAGTCACTGACAAAGCTTTATTATGGCCATAACGCGTATGTAAACCGTTACCATGGTCTATTTCGACCAACTCGCCATAACCGAACATGTTCCCAGCCCAAGTTACTACGCCTGCAGCAGTCGCAACAACTTTGGCCCCTTCTCGGCCGGTAAAATCAATCCCCTTATGCACAGTCCTGCGACCGTTGAAAGGGTCATTACGTAATCCGTAGGGCGACGATAACCAACCTTTATCGAGTGGGATCCCTGATATATAACGTTCATCATCTATATGGTGGTTAGATGACACTGTTTCAAGTAGTGAAAGCTGAACATTATTATTGTCAATTCGTGATGCCAACTTATCCATATCGTCGATAAGCTGTCCGAGCTCGATGTTAGTGCCTAATTCGCTCAAACCACCCACACCAACTTCGGATGAGAAATCAAAATCTTCATCCAATTTATTCTGCTGGGCGACCTGTTGACCTAAGGCTTCGAGACGGGTGATCTTGGCTTGCATACGTGCAACATGAGTCACTAGCATAGCCAGTTGAGACTCTGTAGCACTTTTTAGCTCTAAGACTTGTTTCTTTTGTTGTTCGCGTACGAGACGATCGTTATCGACACTGGCTTGCTGATCTTGAAATCGAGCTGAGTTGTGTTGATAAATACCGGACCCAGTGGCCAACAATAGTATTGGAAGTAGCAACCAGCGTTTACTGGGCTGCCAGCGTGTGACGCCATTCCGACCTTGAATAAATACTGTTACACTCATAGCCTAATTCAGCCATCTTATTATCATATGAAAAAGCCCCCTCAAGATCTCAGCCAATTACTGCATCAATCGGGCAAATTACCCGACCTTGCTGAGAAAGCGGAACTACTTATGTATCTGAATCATCATGTGAAGCAGATTATCGCAGGTCCTGTTGCGGAGCAGCTAAAAGTCGCTAATTTCCGCCAGGGTGTTCTTGTGGTTGAAACCACTTCGGCGGCCTGGGCTGCACGAATTAATTTCCAAAAGCCGAAGCTACTAGCGCAGCTTCAAGCAGAAACGCTCCCAATCCTTACCGCAATCGAAGTTAAAGTCAACCCGAGATTAGCAATGTATGACGCAAAGCCTAAACAGGGACACAAAGAATTAAGCCCTGCGGCAGCGGAGCATATTGCGGCATTAGCGGAAAATATTGGCGGTTCACTGGGCGAAAAACTAAAACGGCTGGCCTCATTGGCCAGCCGTAGTAAATAATCTCACCGCTTTTTAAGCAAATACAGCGCCACCTGGCACGGTAAAGCTAACGGGAACATCGGCTTCTTTTTCAAAGCTGACCAACTCCCACGCATCCTGTTGCGCCAATAAAGCACGCACCAATTGATTGTTCAACGCATGACCGGTTTTATACGCAGTAAACTCACCTAAAATAGCGTGTCCTGCCACGTATAGATCACCAAACGCATCTAGAATTTTGTGCTTAACAAATTCGTCCTCATAACGCAGGCCGTCGGGATTAAGGACGCGATATTCATCAAGTACAACAGCGTTTTCCATGCTGCCGCCCAACGCTAGGTTGTTGGCTCGCAGATATTCGATATCACGCATAAACCCAAAAGTACGGGCGCGGCTGATATCTTTCACGAAAGCAGACGTTGAAAAGTCCATCACCACATGCTGTTGGCTACGAGCGATTTCTGGGTGCGCGAAGTCAATTTTAAAATTGACTCTAAAACCTTTAAAGGGTTTCAGCTCGGCCCATTTGTCGCCATCTTCAACACGCACAGGGCGCTTAATCTTTAAGTATTTCTTAGGTGCGGCCTGCTCTTTAATACCCGCAGACTGCAATAAGAAGACGAACGGGCTCGCACTGCCATCCATAATAGGAATTTCAGGCGCGTCCACTTCGATTACGGCGTTATCTATGCCTAAACCCGCAAGTGCTGCAAATAAATGCTCAATGGTCGAGATACGAATACCTTCGTCATTGACAAGTGCCGTACACATAGTGGTTTCACGAACTTGCTCCGCCTTCGCTGGAATAGCGACAGCAGGACTCAAGTCGGTGCGCACGAGTACGATCCCTGAATTAACGGGCGCGGGCATTATGCTCAAAGTGACCTTGTTGCCAGAATGCAATCCGACACCAGTAGTTTTCACCATTTTCTGAACAGTTCTTTGAAATATCATTCAGTTACCCGTTTAAATGCCAATTATAAAGCCTAATATTTGTACACTCAGCGTCGGCAAATTGGCCGCACTGGTTCAACATAATAACATAACTTTATTATGTCACACAAATGCAGCTATGCTGTGGTATTGCCCAAAACGAACAACACCTCACATATACGCTGGACTCAAACGCTATCGCTAGTCGGCTTGCTTACGCAAAAATGCTGGAATATCAAGATAATCCAACTCATGCTTTGTCGATGGTGCAGGCTGTGGAGCTGGCTGTGGTGCCGCTGGCAATACGTTGCCTTTTGGCGCAGCGTAGTTCACATGTACCGCTTCTTCGACATAGGCTTCGACTTTTGGTTCCACAACCACTGGCTCTGGACGAGGCGCAGGCTTAGACACCAATTGAATATCTGGACGCTTTTCAGCACCGATACCTGTAGCAACAACCGTTACACGCAGCTCATCACTCATTTCTGGGTCGATGACAGCACCAACAACCACAGTCGCGTTGTCAGAGGCATAAGCCTTAACGTGATTACCCACGGTTTCGAATTCTTCGATACTCATGTCCATACCCGCAGTGATGTTAACTAACACACCACGCGCACCGGCTAAGTCGATGTCTTCTAATAATGGGCTGGCAACAGCAGCTTCAGCCGCTTCTTCAGCACGGTCTTCACCACGAGCGACGCCTGTACCCATCATGGCATTACCCATTTCAGACATCACAGTCTTCACGTCGGCGAAGTCGACGTTAATTAGACCTGGACGAGTGATAAGCTCGGCAATACCTTGTACCGCGCCAAGTAACACGTTATTCGCTGCGGCGAACGCATCGAGTAAAGAAGTACCACGGCCCAATACTTTTAATAATTTTTCATTTGGAATCGTGATTAACGAATCCACGTGCTTAGCCAGCTCAGCAATACCTTGCTCAGCATAAGCCATACGCTTTTTCCCTTCGAATGGGAAAGGCTTAGTCACAACCGCAACGGTCAGAATACCTTCTTCGCGAGCGATTTGAGCGACAACTGGTGCAGCACCTGTACCTGTACCACCGCCCATACCGGCAGCGATAAAGATCATGTCAGAGCCTTTGATTGCTGCGCGAATGTTTTCGCGGTCTTCTTCAGCTGCTGCACGACCCACGTCTGGGTTTGCCCCAGCTCCGAGACCTTTAGTGACATCGCGTCCTAATTGAATCGTTGAGCCTGCACCTGATTTTCTCAGGGCCTGAGCGTCTGTATTGGTAACGATAAACTCAACACCTTCAATGTTGTGTTTGACCATATGTTCGACAGCGTTACCGCCACCGCCGCCAACGCCGATGACTTTAATCACCGCGTCGTCTGAGTGAGTATCCATGATCTCAAACATTGTCTGATCTCCGTGTTGCCTGCGTTATGAAAATTAAAATTCGCCCTTAAACCAGCTTTGGACCCGATTCCAAGCGCTAGTTACCCCTTGGCGCTCAGGACGTTCGAACTGACGTTCGATCACCCGTCGTGCACCGTAATGAAGCAGTCCGACTCCAGTGGAGTAAATAGACTGGTCCACGTATTCATATAAACCTTTGATCGGTAGCGGTGATGCTACGCGAACTGGCATGCCGAATGTCGCTTCTGCGATATCGACCACACCTTGAATCGACGCTGTGCCACCAGTGAGCACAATACCTGCGGCGATTTGATCTTCTAAGCCACTGTCTTTCAGCTCTTTGAGCACTAACTCAAACAGCTCTTGGTATCTTGGTTCTACTACTTCGGCGAGCGTGTGACGTGACATGCTCCGCGATGGACGTCCACCTACCGATGGCACTTCGATACTGTCTTCGCGGCTCACCATCGAGCTGCGCGCACAGGCGAATTGCACTTTAATTTGTTCAGCATGTGACGACGGCGTGCGAAAAATCTTCGCAATGTCGTTGGTCACTTGGTTGCCCGCAACTGGCACAACCGCGCAATGACGCAAGGCACCGTTGGTATAGACCGCGATATCCGTAGTGCCACCGCCGATATCGACGATACACACACCTAAATCTTTCTCATCGAAGGTCAGCACTGCATCGGCCGAAGCAATCCCAGAGAACACTAAGTCATCGACCTTAAGGCCACAACGCTCAACGCTCTTAGTGATGTTCTTCGCCATATCATTGGCGCAAGTCACTATATGTACCTTGGCTTCCATCCGCATGCCGGACATACCGATAGGGCTGCGGATGCCGTCTTGCACGTCGATCGCATATTCCTGCGGCAGCACATGTAAGATGCGACGTTCGGTCGGGATCTTCACCGAGCGAGCCGTGTGGATCACGTTATCGACGTCTTCCTGTGTCACTTCTTCATCGTTGATCGATACCATGCCGTTTTCGTTTTGGCAGGCGATGTGTTTACCAGAGATACTCAGGTAAACCGATGACACTTGGCAATCCGCCATTAATTCCGCTTGATCGAGCGCACGTTGCACACTGCGAACTATCGAATCTAAATCATTCACGCCACCTTTATCCATGCCTCTTGAGGGATGGTTGCCAAGGCCGACTATGCTGATTTCGCCATCGGGCAGAACTTCGCCTATGATCACTGCGACCTTAGAGGTTCCTATATCCAATCCGACGATAAGGTTTCTATCTTGGTTTTTGATCATTAATTATCGGCTCTCTTGTTTGTGCATCGCCCCAGCCTACGGCCAACCCTGTGTCGTAGCGCAAATCTACTCTGGCGACGGATTTATCTTGTTTCGCCAAAACCGGATAAACAGTTATAAATCGCTGTATCCGTGCAATTTTATCTTCGCGACCTAAATCTAAAACGATGCCGTTTCCTAAGGTCGCGTGCCACGCATGTCGTGGCGTCAAATTCAAACTGGCTAAGGTAAAGCCATTAATCTTTAACAGTGAGTTGATCTGTGCATACACAGTCAGCACCTCAAGACCCATATCGTCTGGCCCTGATAACTGCGGTAAATGCTCCAGCTCTGGGTGCGATGGCGCTTCAAACACTTCGCCATGCACGTTCAACCAAGCGTCACCATTCCAATGGGCTGCTGGTTGCTGCTCCTGCAAATATACCCTGAGTTTCGCAGGCCACTCGCGTCTTACCGACGCGCGATACACCCAAGGTAAGGCTTCTAACGCCTGTTGCACTAAGGTGATATCAGCACTAAAAAAACTCCGCTGCATTAAATCCTGTAGTGCCACTTGTATATCTTTATCTGTGGTGTAAGCCCGCTCACCTTTGATGGCAACGGCCTCAATCGGCAAGGTGCTGGCATCGTTTAAAAATTTATGTAGCTGGTATCCACCAAATACAAAACTGGCCACGATGAAGAATAAAAAGCCAGCCCCGCTCCACAGATACCAATTAACCCGTGACATTCTTGCCCGCCAGTGCCGCCTCTTATCACTCCAAGACACGCTTCATTCCACCTTTAACGACACTCATTAAAAACCACAGAAAACCGGCCATTATATAGACCAAAATCCTTTGGTCAAAATTTCCTTTTCCTCGCAGATCAAGCGCTAAAGATCAGCTTGCTTGCGCAGGTAATTCCGCAACAGCAAAGCCCAATTCTGTTGTCGCTAACAATCGCGACAGGGCGCCAATATTACCCGCACCTTGGGTGAGTAATAAATCCCCCTCCTGCAATACATCGGGCAATACTTCTGCGAGCTGATCAGGACTAGCGATAAAGATCGGATCTAACTGGCCACGCAGACGAATTGAGCGACATAGAGCTCGGCCATCGGCACCTGTGATTGGCGCTTCACCCGCACTATAAACATCGAGCAACAGTAAGCAATCCACTTGGGATAACACTTCAACAAAATCTTCATACAAATCACGGGTACGTGTGTATCTGTGTGGCTGATACGCCATAACCAGACGTTTGTCGGGCCAACCTGCACGGGCAGCTTTAATGGTCGCGGCAACTTCACTGGGGTGATGGCCATAATCATCGACTAACATAACTTCGCCCTTGGGCGTAGCAAACTTGCCCAAATGCTGGAAACGACGACCTATGCCTTGAAACTCCACTAACGCCTGAGTAATGGCACTGTCGTCGATTTCATCTTCGGTCGCGACCGCTATCGCAGCTAACGCATTGAGCACATTATGTTGACCCGGTAAATTCAGCACCAGATCGAGATCCGCTTTGCCTTTACGTCTCACAGTGAAACGACACTGATGCCCTTGCTGACTGAAATTCAGCGCTTGCACGTCCGCATCGTCACTAAAACCATAGGTCACGAGTTGACGACCAATCCGCGGCATGATTTCGCGCACCACAGCATCGTCGATACACACAACTGCGACACCGTAAAACGGCAAGTTATGTAGGAAATCCACGAAGGTCGATTTCAATTTTTCGAAATCACCGCCATAGGTATCCATATGATCGGCTTCAATATTAGTTACCACACTGACCATAGGCTGCAAATGCAGGAAGCTCGCATCACTCTCATCGGCTTCGGCAATCAAGTAACGGCTGGTGCCTAATCTGGCGTTGGTACCGGCGCTATTGAGCAAGCCACCAATCACGAAGGTTGGATCCCGCCCCGCTTGACCGTACACGCTGGCGATAAGGCTCGTTGTCGTGGTTTTACCATGGGTGCCCGCAATTGCCACACCATGACGGTAGCGCATCAACTCGGCTAGCATTTCGGCGCGGCGCACAATAGGAATACGTAATTCTTTAGCAGCAAGGATTTCTGGGTTTTCCAGATTAATCGCCGTGGAGACCACGACCACATCCACTTGCTGCACGTTTTCGGCGGCATGACCAATTTGGATCTTGGCACCGAGCAAACACAATCTGTCGGTCACGGCATTTTGCGCGATATCCGAACCACTCACCTGATAGCCTTCGTTCACTAACACTTCGGCGATCCCGCCCATGCCCGCGCCGCCAATGCCGACGAAGTGAATACGCTTAATACGGCGCATTTCTGGGATCATGCTTCTCAGTTGTGCATATCTTTCTGTCTTAGTCATGCTTATCCTTTCTCAGCAAGGCTGATGCACACTGCGGCAACTTGTTCAGTCGCATCCAGTACGGCAACGTCTCTCGCTCTTTGGCCCATACGGGCTAATTCTGTTCTGTCATTGGCAAGCAGTTGTAATTTGCCCGCCAGTTTATTCACGTCCAAGATGGCCTGTGGCAATAGGAAAGCTGCGCCAGCCTCAACCAATACTTGACCGTTACGGGTTTGGTGATCATCCACCGCATGGGGATAAGGCACCAGAATACTCGGTAGCCCCACCGCCGCTAACTCAGACACCGTCAGCGCACCGGCGCGGCACAATACCACATCAGCCCAGCGATAAGCGGCTTCCATGTCGTCGATAAACTCGGCGATATTCACGCCGCCATCTTGCCCATGTTGCTGATAAGCCGCCTTCACGCCCGCAAGATTATCTTTACCCACTTGATGCCAAACCGTAACGGACTGTTGCTGACTCAGTATCGCAACCGCTTCAGGCATAAGATCGTTAAAGACTTTGGCGCCAAGGCTGCCACCGACAACTAATACTTTTAAGGCTTCATCAGCCTCTGGCTTTGGTTCTGCGCCTAAGGCAATCAATTCTTGGCGAATCGGATTACCAACAACCTTGGCCTTCACTGTGGTAAAGGTATTTTTAAAGGCACATAACACTTGCGTCGCAATCCGCGACAACAACTTGTTCGTCATCCCTGGGATGGCATTTTGCTCATGCAGAACCAATGGAATACCGGCTAATCTTGCCGCCACACCACCTGGGCCACTGGCGAATCCGCCCATGCCAAGCACGACATCGGGTTTAAACTCAGCAATCACGGTCTTAGCCTGCAATATTGAGCGCACCACTTTAAAGGGCGCCGCGAGCTTACGTATCAAACCATTGCCGCGCACACCTTTGATATCGATGAAATCAATATCAAATCCATACTGGGGCACTAAACGCGCCTCCATACGATCGGCCGTGCCTAACCAACGCACTTGCCAACCCTGTTGAGCTAAATGCTTAGCCACTGCCAGCGCCGGGAACACATGTCCTCCCGTACCACCCGCCATGACTAAAATACGTTTTCCTGCTGGGGTCATCACTTCAATCTCCCTTGCACGGCCTGAACTAATGTCATGCGCCGCTCGTAATCAATGCGCAGCAACATCATGGCTGCTGCCGTCATGACCCATAAACTACTGCCGCCATAGCTGATAAAAGGTAATGTCAGCCCTTTGGTCGGTAACATGCCGATACTTGCGCCGACATTAACCACAGTCTGAAAACAAATCCAAATACCGATGGCATAGCCTAAATAACCTTCGAATGGCTTATCCATGGCTAGACATAAATTACCTAAACGAATCGATCTCAGCGCCACAAATAGCAGCACGGATAACACGGCGATAATGCCGATAAAACCTAATTCCTCGCCGATCACGGCAAAGATAAAGTCAGTGTGCGCTTCGGGCAGATATTCTAATTTTTGAATACTGTTGCCCAGCCCTTGGCCAAACCAATCACCACGGCCATAGGCCATCAAAGATTGCGTCAACTGGTAACCGCTACCGAAGGGATCTTGCCAAGGATCCATAAACGATGTCACCCGGCGCATACGGTAAGGTTCTAACAACACCAAAGCCACAAACGCCAACACGCCAGCAAAAATCAGGGCGAAGAAGTCGAGCAAACGTGCACCCGCTAAAAACAGCAGGCCAACGGTACCGACGAACAACACCACAACCGTCCCTAAGTCGGGCTGCATCAAAATCAGCACAGCATAAATGGCAAATACCGCAATCGGTTTATAGAAACCCTTAGCATTCTCGCGCACTTCCTGATGACGACGCACTAAATAGCCCGCCATGTAGATGGCAAAGGCAAACTTAGCGACTTCCGCCACTTGGATGCGTATTGGGCCTATCGATAACCAACGCGTCGCACCGTTTACCGTAGTACCGACCACTAAAACCGCCAGCAACATCAAGCCCACAACCAATAGCAACATGGGGCTCCAGCGCTGCCAAGTTTGCATTTCAACTCTTAATACAAATGCCGCAATGGCTAAGCAACCCACTAAATAACCCACATGGCGAGTCATAAAATAAAACGGGTTACCCGTGAGCGTTTGCGCTTCTGGCATTGAGGCCGACATCACCATCACAAAGCCAAAGCCAATCAAAGACAACACAGCCGCGAGCAAAGCGCGGTCGTACAATTGCACGCCCGGCACTTCGGTATCACGTTGCCAATTGGGCATTGCTGAACGCAAACGCCCAAATAGGCTGAGTTGTCTTACATCACTCGCCATTGAGTTGCTCCACAAGGTTTCTAAAATCGTCACCTCGAGCCATAAAGTTACTGTACATATCTAAACTGGCACAGGCTGGCGACAATAAAACGATATCGCCAGAGGTCGCCAATTCAGCGGCTTTAGCCACCGCAGCCGCCATCGTCTCGACTCTGACCGCGCCGTCTTTTAAAGCGGCAATCTTTTTGCCATCACGACCTAAGGTAATGAGGTGTGTAACTTTCGCTAACGCCACGCCTAAAGGTTTAAAATCAGCACCTTTACCGTCACCGCCAGCAATCAAAATAATATCGCCTAAGTGATCACTCAAACCATCGAGCGCGGCAACGGTGGCGCCGACGTTCGTCGCTTTCGAGTCATTGACATAGGTCACGCCATTCTTAATCCCAACCACTTCACAGCGATGGGATAAGCCGGTAAAGCTACGCGCCACTTTTGCCATAATCTGTTTATCAATACCGACAACATCCACAAGCGCCATTGCTGCGAGTAAGTTGGCATGGTTATGGCTACCAATCAGGGAGACTTCAGTGATCGGCATGATTTCGCTGCTGCCGTGATAAATCTTGCTGTCGCTGATACCCCATTCGTCCGCTTCTGGCGCAGCTAAACCAAAACTGTTTTGATTCATTGGCTCTGGCGGTACGGTCAGTTTATCGTCGCGATTAAACAGCACGGCGCGGCTTTGTTTGTATAAACGTAATTTAGCTTCGCGGTAGGCAGCGATATCGCTGTATCTGTCCATGTGGTCTTCGCTGATATTCAAACAGGTCGCCACCACACACTTAAGGCTATGGGTGGTTTCCAATTGAAAGCTCGACAACTCAAGCACAAATAAGTCGGCATTTTCATGCAGTAAATCCAGCGCAGGCACACCGATATTGCCACCAACGGCAACGGCAATACCCGCTTCCCTTGCCATTTCGCCTACAAGCGTAGTGACAGTTGATTTACCGTTAGAGCCAGTAATACCGATAACGCAAGGTTTACGGTCAGCAATCTCACGAGCAAATAGCTCCACATCGCCAATCACTTCGATGCCCATATCCACAGCGGCACGCACCTCTGGGGTATAAGTGGCAATGCCGGGACTGATAATGATCTGCGTCGCTTGCACGAGATAACGGCAATCGAATCCGCCAGAAATCAGCTTCACATCAGGAAAAGACGTCGCTAATGTTTCGGCGCCCGGAGGCTGCCGACGACTGTCCATGACCAATGGCGTAATGCCCTTTCCACACAAATAGCGTACGACGGACAAACCCGTTGCCCCTAAACCTAACACTATGTGTGAATACTGATTTTGCATAACCAATTACCTTAACTTCAACGTGGCTAAGCCAAGTAAGACGAGGAATATCGAGATAATCCAAAAACGCACTATCACTCGAGGTTCGGGCCAACCTTTTAACTCATAGTGATGGTGTATCGGCGCCATGCGGAAAATACGCTGGCCGCGTAACTTGTACGAACCTACCTGCAGAATGACTGACAGGGTTTCCATCACGAACACGCCGCCCATGATCACTAACAAAATTTCTTGGCGAACGAGCACTGCAATTGTGCCCAGTGCAGCACCTAATGACAGAGAACCCACATCGCCCATGAAGACTTGCGCGGGATAAGTGTTGAACCACAAAAAGCCCAGACCCGCACCGACAATGGCGGTACAGACAATCACAAGCTCACCCGAACCGGGTAAATGCGGAATATGTAAGTAGTTCGCAAACTGCGCGTGACCGGACAAATAAGCAATCAAGGCAAACGCCGCCGCGACCATTACCGTCGGCATAATGGCCAAACCGTCGAGGCCGTCGGTTAAGTTCACCGCATTACTCGACCCCACAATAGTGAAGTACGCCAATACGATAAATACGGCGCCAAGTTGCGGCATCACGTCTTTAAAGAAAGGCACCACTAACTGGGTTTCACCTGGATTTACCGCTGTGGCATATAGGAAAAAAGCAATGAGCAGCGCAGCCAAAGATTGCAGAATGTACTTCCAGCGCGCGATCAAACCTTTAGTGTCTTTACGCACCACTTTGCGGTAATCGTCGATAAAGCCGATCAGACCGAAACTGCCGAGCACAAACAACATCACCCACACATAGCGGCTACCGAGATCGCCCCACAGCAACACACTGATGAAGATAGCGGCCAATATCAGCAAGCCACCCATAGTCGGCGTGCCACGCTTACTAAAATGTGATTCTGGACCATCGTTACGCACGACCTGACCAATTTGCAGTAATTGCAAACGTTCAATCAGTTTAGGGCCAAACCATAAGCTAAAAACCAATGCGGTTAATAAGCCTAAAATGGCTCGAAACGTCACATAGGAAAACACGTTAAACCCGGTATGAAAACGGGTTAAATACTCGGCCAGATATACCAGCATTTACACTAACTCCCCACGCCCGAAGGCTACTGTTAGTCCATCCACGACCCGCTCCATGGCGGCGCTACGTGAACCTTTAACGAGAACCGTTACCTGTCCCGGTAACTGGTTAATATGCTTTATGAGTTTTTCTACTAACGTCGCCACACTGTCATAGTGCTCCGCACCGAAAGCTTGGCTCGTATGCTGACTTAACGTTCCGGTGCAAAACAAGGCATCTATCCCCTGTTGCTTGGCCAGTTGCCCTAGTTCAGCGTGTAAAAGGGGCGCATTGTCGCCTAATTCTCCTAAATCTCCCAGTACCAGACAGCGATTTTCAGAAATTTCCTTTAACCAAGCGATTGCCGCCCCAACGGACACAGGATTCGCGTTATAGCTATCGTCGATTAGACGAACGCGTCCCAATTGACTCGGCTGCATGCGCCCTTTCACTGGCGTTAATTGGCTTAAGCCTTCGGCGATCTCTGTCAAACTTAATCCCAAGGCAATACAAACACTTGCAGCGGCTAGTGCATTACTCACCTGATGGCGACCCGCCAGCGGTAGTACCACTTGGCAAGATTCACCTGAGTAATTGAGCATAAAACGATAGCAACCATCGGCATTGGCCTTATGACCTGTAGCGATGATATCGATATGACGTTTAGCAGCACCATCTTGCTGGGAGAAGCTCAGTTGCTTATAAGGTCTTGCCTTAACGCTCATAAAATCGGCGAAGGCATCATCGGCGTTGATGATGGCGGTGCCATCGGCCTGCAGATGATTAAAAATTTCCGACTTAGCCTGCGCGACACCCGCTTGCGATCCAAATCCTTCTAAGTGGGCACTGCCGACGTTATTCACCAGCGCCACGTTCGGACGCACGAGTCCCGAGGTGTAATCAATTTCACCTTTATGGTTAGCCCCGAGCTCGAATATCCCAAACTCATCCGCTGGCGTTAAACGCAGCAAGGTAAGCGGCACACCGATTTCATTATTGAAGTTACCAGCGGTATAGAGGATTTGATGCTTTGCCGACAGAATGGTCGCGATCATTTCCTTCACGCTGGTCTTGCCGTTTGAGCCTGTTAACGCCACGCAAATCGGATTGATTTGATCACGGACATAAGCCCCTATCGCGCCCATGGCTTTTTGGCAATCGGGCACAATCAGCTGCGGAATATCAAAGGCTAATTCGCGCTCGACCATTAACGCCGCGGCGCCGTTCTCAATAGCGGTTGCAGCAAAATCATGGCCATCAAAACGCTCACCCTTTAAGGCTACAAACAGGGTTGCAGCGCCGATTTTGCGGCTATCACTGCTTAAATCTTCGATGGTGACGTCGTCACCGACTCGAAACGTACCTAAGTGTTGACTTAGGGTCTCGAGAGAAAGAGGGATCATCTTAATTGCTCCGATAACTGGCGTGCCAGGGCGCGTTCATCATAGTCATGACGCACACCTGCCGCCTCTTGGTAAGTTTCGTGGCCTTTACCCGCCAGCAAGATCACATCGCCCGGTTTCGCCAATGCCACAACCTCTTTAATTGCTGCGATACGGTCAACCTGAGTCAATGCCTGCTGAGGGTTGATTAGCCCTTGGATAATATCGGTAATAATTTGCGCGGGGTCTTCACTACGCGCATTGTCGCTGGTCACCATAATGCGGTCGGCATATTGCTCTGCGGCTTTGCCCATCAAAGGACGCTTGCCCTTATCACGGTCGCCACCACAGCCAAATACGCACCATAAATCACCGGCACAATGGCGACGTAGCGCGTTTAACGCTTGTTCAATCGCATCTGGTGTATGGGCATAATCGACCACTAAGGTAATGTTATTCGCAGTTGTGAAACGCTCCATACGACCTGCGACGGGCGTTAGGTATTGCACTTGCTCGGCTAACGCTTTCATATCAAAACCTTGCAGATACAAGGCTGAGAGCGCCGCGAGTAAATTAGAAAGATTAAAGGCACCAAGTAGTGGGGAGTGAATTTGAGTTTCGCCCTCGGGCCAGACTAAGGTTGCACTGACGCCTTGATCGTCAAACTTGGCATTTTTAGTATAAAAAGCCGCACCTTGATGACCTTCAATACTAAAGCCCCACATTTGCGCAGGCACAGATTTAAGTTCAGTTAACCAAGATGCGCCAACTGCGTCGTCGAGATTCAATAAACCGTGACCTAAGGTGCTGAAACGAAATAGGCTTTGCTTAGCGGCGGCATAGCTTTCCATGTCGCCGTGGTAATCGAGGTGATCGCGCGTCAGATTGGTAAACACGGCAACATCGAATGGTACTGCATCGACGCGGCCTTGCACTAAGCCGTGGCTCGACACTTCCATGGCGCAGACACTCGCGCCTTGGGCTTCAAAGTCATGCAACTGACGCATTAGGGTAATCGCATCGGCTGTGGTGTTACCGCTATCGACGAGCTCGCCCCAGAGTCCATTGCCAAGGGTGCCCATCACGGCGGCTTTGCGGCCGAGCGACGTTATCAGCTGGGCAATCAGTTGGCTTGTCGAGGTTTTACCATTGGTGCCAGTAATACCAATCACCCCAAGGGATGTTGTCGCAGACTGATGCGCTAAGGGATAACGCTGGGCGGCGATGGCTGATACTTGGCGACTCAACTGGAAGACATAAATCTGTACGCCGTGCTCGGCATTATCGCTGTGCAACACTTTGCCATGCTGATCAGCATCATCCGTGTGGACTAATACGGCTGCAGCACCTAAATCTAAGGCTTTTTCAATAAACTGTCTGCCATCGACCTTATGCCCTGGCAGTGCCAAAAACACATCGCCGCGACGTATTGCGCGGCTATCTAAGGTCAAATCGTTGAAGGACTGCGCGCCGGCATAATGCAGCCAAGGCGCAAGCAGATCCCGTAATAACATCATTCTGCTCTCCCGGCGGCGATACCCGCCAATTGCACTTGTTCTTTGTCGGTAATGGGTTCAACGTTTAACATTTGCAGTGCGCCAGACATGACTTTGGCAAATGCAGGCCCCGCCACTGAACCACCATAATAGAGATCGCCCTTAGGCTCGTTCACGACGACCACTATCGCTAACTTAGGATTATTCGCCGGGGCAACACCCGCAAATAAAGCAACATAATCATCACCATAACCGCCAGCAACCGCCTTACGGCTTGTACCAGACTTGCCCGCAACTGGATAACCGTCGATATGCGCTAAGGTGCCCGTGCCGCCTTTTTCTGTCACGCCAACCAGCATTTGCATCACATCGTGGGCCACATCTTCAGAAATGACTCGCTCACCGACTGGTGGCTTTTTCAGTTTCATAATTGAGACGGGAAATAAAGTACCGCCATTGCCTAAGGTGGCGTACATGCGCGCAAGTTGAAGTGTTGTTGCCGTTAAGCCGTAACCAAACGACAAGGTGGCACGTTCAAAGTCTGACCAACGGTGGCGATCTTGAATCAAGCCAGCGCTTTCACCCGTGAGGTTAATTCCCGAAAAGCTGCCAAGTCCCATGGATTGATAGGTGCCGAGTAACTGCTGCACCGGAATAGACAAGGCCAATTTACTGATGCCGACGTTACTGGATTTCGCCAGAATACGCGCCAAACTCATGTCGCCATAGTTGGCAGGGTCGCGCACTTGGCG
Organism: Shewanella septentrionalis; assembly: GCF_025370265.1. NCBI lineage: Bacteria > Pseudomonadati > Pseudomonadota > Gammaproteobacteria > Alteromonadales > Shewanellaceae > Shewanella > Shewanella septentrionalis. Next base: position 19,244 of record NZ_JAMTCC010000043.1, read on the forward strand.
GCCGCCTAAACGCATCCAACCCGGTGAAGTGGCAATAATATCGGTCGATTTAACTGTACCAGCTTCAAGCGCGGCAGCCACAACAAAGGGCTTAATGGTCGAACCTGGCTCGAAGGTATCTGTCATGGCGCGATTACGCATTCTGAAGGTTTGCAGATTGTCGCGCGCATTGGGGTTGTACGATGGCGTATTAACCATAGCCAAGACTTCACCAGTGTGAATATCGAGTACGACGATGGAACCTGAGGTCGCTTGGTTCATTTCTGTGGTGCGTTTCAGCTCGCGGTACGCTAACTGCTGAATCCGTTGATCTATGCTGAGCACAAGATCATTCGGGCTTTCGCCTTCTTGGATAATATCGAGGCGCTCAACCACATGACCATCGCGGGATTTACGCACTTTCTGTTTTGAAGGCGTGCCCGTTAGCCAGCTGTTATAAGCATTTTCTACGCCTTCAATCCCAACATCATCAATGTTTGTGATACCGATAAGCTGAGCAGTGATTTCACCACCAGGGTAATAGCGGCGGGATTCAGATTTGAGGAAAACACCGGGTAATTTCAGCTGAGTAATATAATCCGCAACCGCAGGGGTAATTTGGCGTTTCAAGTAGGTAAAGCGTTTGGTGGGATTACTGCGCACCCGATCTAATATGTCTTCTACTGGTTCATGCAACACATCAGCTAAAGCTTGCCAGCGGCGCATATCCGCAAAGCCATTGTTATCGTTAACTTGTTTAGGATCGGCCCAAACGGCACGCACTGGCACACTGACGGCCAACATGTCGCCATTGCGATCTGTGATCAAACCACGCTGAACCTCACGGCTCGTGGTCCGTAAGGTACGCATATCGCTTTCATGGCGTAATTTGTCAGGTTCGATAATTTGAATGTAGGCTGCGCGTCCCACTAGGCTGCAAAATAGCGTACACACAAACCCCACCACTACGTATAAACGCCAATGGATTAGTTGCGGTTTCTGCGGTTTGCTTACCCGTTTGATTTTCGCTTGCCTAGTCATATCTTCCCTATACTCACGGCACCTTTACCACAACTTCTTCGCTGGGTAACGGACGACTCATGTTGAGTTCCTTAGAGGCAATGCGCGTAATACGACTGTGTTCAGTCTGCGATTGCTCCTCTAATAATAAATTGCGCCACTCAATATCTAATCTGTCTCGCTCTTGCAGTAACTGGTCCCACTGGGTCGTTAGTTGGCGGCTAATATGGCTGCCATAAACAACCGCGACCGCATTGCAGAGCACGAGCAGAGCTAATAACAAGATCCATTTGTGCAGCCATAAATCGTGTAAGACGATCCGTGGCAGATTGATCGAGGGCTTACTCACAGTGCGCCCCTTAGTAATCTAAACGCTCGGCAATGCGTAACACTGAGCTGCGAGCTCTGGCATTGCGTTCGATTTCTTCGTCGGATGGCATAATCGCCTTGCCCACGGCGCGTAACTTACGCGACTTGTTAATTTGATCCTCAGTGACCGGAAAACCGTGCGGCACACTTTCGCCTTGGCTATGGCGGCGAATAAAGCGCTTCACGATACGATCTTCTAAAGAGTGGAAACTGATGACCGACAAGCGCCCTTGGGGAGCCAGCACATTGACTGCACCTTCAAGCGCTTGATCAATTTGATCTAACTCACTATTAATATAAATCCGGATGGCCTGAAACACCCGAGTCGCAGGGTGCTTATTACGCTCTTTACTTTTAGTGATACGCGCGATCAAATCGGCTAAATCTTTAGTTCGTAAAAACGGGGTTTTATCACGATCCGCTGCGATACAACGGGCAATATGACGAGCGTTTTTCTCTTCGCCGTAGGTTTTAAATACCCAAGCCATATCCTCTATTTCTGCGCGAGCTAACCACTGAGCAGCTGTTTGGCCTTGGCTGTTATCCATGCGCATATCGAGCGGGCCATCACGCATAAAACTAAAACCACGTTCGGCATCGTCAAGCTGAGGTGAAGACACACCTAAATCGAGTAATACGCCATCTATTTTGCCCACTAGCCCAAGCTCTTCGACGTAATCGGCTAATTGGCCAAAACCACCATGCACGATTTGAAAGCGAGGATCGTCAGCAAATTGTTTCGCCGCTTCAATCGCTTGGGGATCTCTGTCGATGGCGATCAATCGACCATGTTCACCGAGTTGTTGTAATACTTGTCTTGAATGACCACCGCGGCCAAACGTGCCATCGATATAGATGCCATCGTCTTTGATGTTTAAACCGCCAACCGTTTCTGCTAGCAGTACGGATAAATGGGCAAATTCTTGACTCATTACTCTCTTCTTATTTAGTTATCACGACTCGTTAAAGTGAAAAATCCGCGAGGCGCTCGTTACTGGCAAGCTCCTCACTTCGAATCGTTTCCTGACACTCATCGATTTGCTGCAGCCAAGATTGCTCATCCCACAGCTCAAATTTATTCAATTGCCCCACCAGCATGATGCGCTTATCTAAATTGGCATATTGCCTTAGCGGTGGCGGCAGTAATATGCGCCCATTACCGTCGAGCTCCACTTCGTGGGCATAACCAAGTAACAGACGTTTCAACGATCGCTGGGTTTTATCGGTATCGGAAAGCGTTAACAACTTAGCTTCGATCAATTCCCATTCATGGATTGGATACAAGAGTAAACAGGCGGATTGGATGTCGACGGTAATCACGATGCGGCCTTGGTGCTCAAGCTGCAAAGGTTCGCGGTATCGCACTGGAATAGCGATCCGTCCCTTTGTATCTAAGTTGATAGCACTGGCTCCACGAAACACGCTAATTCATCCTTTCCTGTGATTTTTGATCCACAAATATCCACTATTTCCCACAACTGCTAAGTTTAGGGACAGTCGACAAGCAATGTCAAGGGATGGGATCCTTTTATAAATCCAGTCGGCAAGCGGGTTAGCAGCATGTTGAGCACTTAACCTAGCGACAAACTTTTGACATGAAAGACCACGAGAGATCGACTAAACAGAAGAAACTACAGGAATAAATTGCGCCGAAATATTCAGCAACCTTTTGCTTTCAGGCGCTTGCGATGAAAAAAATGGAGGATTAATTCTGTATTTGTGGGATTTTACGGGCCGAGGAATAACCTTAAACCCAAAAAAGTAACAAAACAAACTTAAATTCAACCTTATTAGACAGTCAAAAAAGAGTTGGATTTAGCACGAAAATCTAAATAATTATCCGAAATAAAGACGATCATCTTTTTGCAGATGATGGAATATTAATGTCACGATTGCGAGAAAGCTCAACGTTCCCACTCCAAATCCCGCAAAGCACCACGCGAATCCAACAATTCACCTCAATTTTGCATTCGCTACTATTGTTCCTTCTCAACCACTGTGGTTCCTTCACAATGAGTGCCGCTTTGGTTAGCATCGATTGCTCATGCTTAGATCTTAACCCCCCCCTCATTCGCCTTAACGACTTAAACCGCGTATAGTCTAAATATTGACCGACTCCTGCCGATAACATGTTAAGAGGTGTAATAACAAGGAGGCGTTATGAGTGGATTGGATAGCATTTATGCCATGCTGGCGCAGCCAGTGAAAGCCGTGTTGCACCCTAAACGGGTCGTCGACCAAGTGAGTAGTGCAACCGCAAATGCCCCCGATAGCCATGAAACACCGCAGTCGCAGTTACCCCCAACGTTAGAAGGGCGCGACGCGAAAGTCAGGGAGAGGCGCAAAGATGCTGATAACAACAAGAATAAGAAACGCCGCGCATCGGATGAGCCCGAAGAATTAAAAGAAGGTGTCGTGCTTGAAGTGACCGACGATACCGCGGAAATCAAAAAGCCACCAAGCCAACATATTATTGATGTTGAAGTATAAATCCGTACTGATATAAAACGGAAAAGGCGCAATCCCATGGGATTAGCGCCTTTTTATTCACCGCAATCGAGTCATATTTCAAACCAACTCAATATCAAATTTAAGCATGCCTCAAGTCAAAGAACTCAAATTGAGTAGCTTAAGTCGAATAGCTTAGGCGCGAGTTCTGGCGACGGCATCCTGCCAACCTGCGTATAACCGCACCCGAGTCTCGGCATCAATATTGGGGATAAAATGCTTATCGATACAAGCCTTATGTTCAAGCTCAATGACACTCTCCCAAAAGCCCACTGCCAGCCCAGCTAAAAATGCCGCGCCCAAAGCCGTTGTCTCACAAACACTCGGCCTTAATACTTCGACATCGGTGATATCGGCTTGAAACTGCATCAAAAAATCATTGGCGACCGCGCCGCCATCGACCTTCAAACGCTTAAGGCTAACGCCACTGTCTTTAGTCATAGCATCGAGTAAATCTTTACTCTGATAAGCGATAGATTCTAACGCCGCCCGAATAATATGATTACGGTTGGCGCCACGGGTTAAACCAAAGAGTGCGCCACGGGCATTGGGATCCCAATAGGGCGCCCCGAGTCCCACAAAGGCTGGCACCAGATATACGCCATTGGTATCTGCAACCTTAGAGGCAAAATACTCAGTATCACTGGCGTCACGAATAAGCCCCAGTTCATCCCGCAGCCATTGAATAGTCGCGCCACCCATGAAGACTGAACCTTCGAGGGCATAGTTCACTTCGCCCTTCGGTCCCACGGCAACGGTGGTCAGTAACCCATGGTTAGAGCGCACCGCTTTGGTCCCGGTATTCATCAATAAAAAACAACCAGTGCCATAGGTATTCTTCGCCATGCCGGGCTCGACACACAGCTGGCCAAAAAGCGCCGCTTGTTGGTCGCCCGCCATCCCCGCGACTTGGATTTCACTGCCTTCACCGGCAATCCGCGTAGTGCCATACACGCTGCAGGAAGGCTTAACTTCTGGCAACATCGACAAGGGAATGTCTAAAGCTTCAAGTAACTTGTTATCCCAAGTCAGGCTATGGATATTAAACAGCAGAGTACGGGCGGCATTGGTGGGATCGGTGACATGCACTTTGCCCTCGGTTAACTTCCACACTAGCCAAGTATCGATAGTGCCGAACAACAACTCACCGCGTTCAGCTTGCGCACGGGCATTGGGCACATTATCTAGAATCCACTTGATCTTAGTGCCTGAAAAATAAGGGTCAAGTAATAGGCCCGTGTTTTCACGCACATACTCTTCTAGCCCTTGGGCTTTGAGTTGCTCACAAATTTCAGAGCTGCGACGGCACTGCCACACAATCGCGTTATAGATAGGTTTGCCTGTGGATTTCTCCCAAATTACAGTAGTTTCCCGCTGATTGGTAATGCCAATCGCGGCCACTTGATCGCTGTGGATCCCCGCGCGCGCCAGCACTTCAATTAATACTGAACTTTGGCTTGCCCAGATCTCCATGGGATCATGCTCGACCCAACCCGGATTTGGATACAACTGGGTGAATTCCCGCTGGGACACGCTGACAATGTTTGCGTCGTGATCGAACACTATCGCCCTTGAGCTGGTCGTGCCTTGATCTAAGGCCACCACGTATTTTTTCTGCACGCTTTCCTATCCTATTTCTATTCCGAGTAACACTCTGAATGCCCACGAGTTTTGCTCTATCACCACAACTACGGACTTAAAAAATAATTGTGGATACTGAATATATTCGCAATAACGCCCTATGACCAGCCCAACAGCGACGTTGCCCTAGCGTGGGCTAATTCAAATAAATCATAGAAAGCATACAAATAGAGTTGCAAACAACTAAAGACGGCCTACGCTTACATATAATTAGAAAAATCTAATTGATAGAAATTCAGTGAATGCCAACACCGAGGTCGACGCATTGATGATTTAATCTGTTTGAAGGAATGCATGATGAAAAGAGTGATAGTGATAGGTGCAGGACTGGGTGGCGTTTCCGCCGCATTTGAACTTAAGCAACGACTTCCGGCCGACTGCGAAGTAGGAGTGATCAGTGAAGGAGACTATTTTCAGTTTGTTCCATCCAATCCTTGGATTGCCTTGGGGGAGCGAACACGTGATGAAATTAGCCTACCGATAGGCGCTTACTTGAATAAGCGCAAGATCAGTTACTCGGGTGAAGGCGTTACCTATATCGATCCTATTAAGCGTCAGCTCACTCTAGGCAACGGCAGCACCGATCACTATGACTATCTTGTGATCTGCTCAGGCCCCAAACTCGCCTTCGAGAATGTGCCTGGTGCGGGTCCCGAAGGTTTCACTCAATCTATCTGTACGTTAGATCATGCGGAAAAAGCCTATGCGTGTTTTCAGCAACTACTCGCCTCACCCGGCCCCGTCGTAGTTGGCGCATTACAAGGAGCCAGTTGCTTCGGGCCCGCCTACGAATATGTGTTATCACTCGAACACTTATTGAGAAAACATAAAATTCGCCAGCATGTTCCCATCACTTTTGTCACTAGCGAACCCTATGTTGGCCATATGGGATTAGGTGGCGTTGGTGATTCTAAGTCCTTAATGGAACATGAGTTTAGAGAGCGAAGTATCAAATGGATTTGCAATGCAAAAACCACTCACTTCGAGCCAGGCATGGCCTATGTGGATGAACTAGATAGAAGAGGTGAAGTTGAGTTTCAACATGAGCTACCTTTCTCGCTCGCCATGTTTCTGCCGCCTTTCAAGGGCAGCGCAGCGATTGCAGCCGTGCCCGAACTCTGTAATGAAAAGGGCTTTGTGTTGACCGATAGCTATCAACGCTCACCACGTTATCCCGAGATCTACGCCGCAGGTGTCTGTGTGGCGCTGCCGCCACTGGAAAAAACTCCCGTTCCTATTGGTGTGCCTAAGACTGGCTTTATGATCGAATCCATGACCACTGCAATTGTGGATAATATTCTCGCCAGCTTAAAAGGCGAGTCTCCCAACACTAAACCCACACTCAATGCGATTTGTCTGGCCGATATGGGCGACAAAGGCGCCGCATTTGTCGCTTTACCCCAAAATCCACCGCGCAATGCTAACTGGACCTCCATGGGTAAATGGGTACATGTCGCCAAAATTGCCTTTGAGAAATATTTCCTCTACAAAGTTCGCCACGGAACGAGTGAGCCCATCTATGAAAAATATGTGCTCGGCAGTTTAGGTATCCATCGAACCCATGAGCCTGAAGATCCAAAACCACCTCAAGAATAAAACAAAAAAGCCCTGAAGATTCAGGGCTTGATTAAACTACGTAGAACTTACATCGTATAGCTCATCTGGATACCCGCAAGCCACACATCGCCGCTTGCTTCGCCGTTAAAGTTAACCGTCGCTAGATTCAATAGATTTTGTTGCTCGTTGATGGGCGCATCGCCTGTTGCTTTGATATAGGTTACAGCAAAATCAACGTTCAGATTCTTAGTTGCCTGATAACCGGCGCCCACAGAGAACCACAGACGGTCAGAGTCTGGAATTGTGGTTGTGCGCCACTCGTCCTGCGCCGCCGTTTTATCTAGCGCCACACCGGCACGCACTAACCAAGCATTATTGACTTGGTAAGTGGTTCCCAGCGCGAAGCGCCAGTTATCTTCGAAGTGTTCTTCTTTAACTAAATCAGACTCTAAACCGCCCTTAGGTTTAACCTCGCCAGGGAAATACGCCACCAGTTGATCGAATACACTCCAATCGGTCCAGTTCACACTCGCGTGCATGGCCCAGTTATCGGTCAATTGGTGATGGGAAGCAATTTCTGCAAAAGCAGGCAATTCAAGTGGTAAATACCCTTCGATAGATACATCTTGGCCGCCGGTATAAATCACACCTGAAGCATGACCATCTAGCTCTAATTTAACGCCACTGTGATACGCAAAACCTAAACGGTGAGCGGGATTAATCTGCCAGCTTGCACCTAACTGCCAGCCGTAACCGATATCATCACCCTTCATGCTCTTAAGCTCAGTACCACCTGGTGGCAACACAGCCTGCACTGGAGCCGGCAGAGCAGGCTTGATACCATCGACCCAACCGGGTAATGAGGCACCAATTTCGCCCTCACCATAAACAATACGTACACCAGCACCGACGCTGACAGCGTCATTGATGCGATAAGCGATGTTTGGATTAAACTCAACTGTGGTAACCGAAGTCTTATTACCAAAAATGGCCGCGGCGTGGGTCGCAGGTAATTCGGTGGCTAGACCATAGTTAGAGTTTACCGCTAGGCCCCAAGTCCATTGATCATTTAGCTGATTCGAGTAGTAAAAGTTAGGTACCAGTGCATCATCGGCCACATCGAGTGCATCGCCGCCTTTCATTTTAACGGGTTCAGGGCCAAGCAACGGCGAGCTAAGGCTGACATCACCAGTCACATCGACATTTGGCATCACATAAATGCCACCCGCAGAGAGCTGACGACCTTCAAGGTAAGTCAGCATGGCTGGATTTCGACCTTGAGCCGAAGCGTTATCCGCCATAGCCGCTTCACCCGCAAAAGCACGGCCTAACCCAGTGGCAGAATATTCGGCTAATTGAAAACCAGCGGCATGGAGTTGAGTCGTTGAACTTAACAAGGCTGCAGTGACAGCCAAAGTCAGAAGACGTTTTTGCATCATTATTCTCTAATCATATTATTGTTATCTGTACTACTCAAATGAGTACTGCGGCGTTCAGGCAAAATAGAGCAAAGACTCCAGATTGAATGCGCAGCAGTTTACTTATGCAGAAGATGTTTGCAACCAAAGGAGATAAAACAGACAAAAACTCTAGACAATCACGACTTTAAAACAGATTTAGTGACCAATATCACCATTTAAACAAAACTCAGCCTAGATACGCCCAGTTATTATTCGCCACGCTGATTAACTCAAAATAGTAAAATCACAAAAATAACCAGAATAAACAATACAATAAAATCAAAAATAGCATAAACACGTGTAAATCATTCTGATGTAACAAATTCAGCATAAATCACTATCGATTCAGAAATTCTATGGCGCACAACCAGCAGTGAAAATTTATTATTTAAAATACAATAAGTTAAACTTTTTATGGATGATGATTTAAAACAAAAGCGCCTAGGTGCTAACCTAGGCGCTTAAATATGGACTCAACACCAGTACAAATGTGCGCTGAAAGTTTAGCAGCGCCAACCTTGGATTTGAGTTTCGTACTGACTGATTTGCGCAGCATGGGACAAGGTCAGCCCAATAGCATCTAACCCATTGAGTAGCTTATGTCTCGCCGACTCAGCCAGCGTAAAACTAAACTCTGCCCCCGACGGAGCAATGACTTTGCAGCTTGTGAGCTCGACTGTGATTTGTGCGCCTTCTTCTGCGGCCACTTCATCCATCAACTGACGCACCTCTGCATGGGTTAACGCCACAGGCAATAGGCCATTATTGATTGAGTTACCGTAAAAAATGTCAGCAAAACTCGGCGCAATAATCGCACGTAGGCCAAAGTCCGCCAGCGCCCAAGGCGCATGTTCGCGGCTTGAACCACAACCAAAGTTTTCCTGCGCCAACAGAATCGACGCGCCTTTATAGCGGCTTTGATTCAATGAAAACTCAGGATTTGGCACATCGCCCGCATCATCTAAATAACGCCAGTCGTGGAATAAGTGCACACCAAAACCATCGCGCGTCACCTTAGACAAAAACTGTTTCGGAATGATCTGATCCGTATCGATATTGGTGCTGTCTATCATGACCGCAAGCCCGCTATGGGTTGTAAAAGGTTGCATTAACTTCTCCTCTTGGGTTTACGGTAATTAGTAAGGTTTACGAATATCGACAAAATGCCCTGCCACCGCAGCAGCTGCGGCCATTGCTGGACTCACCAAATGGGTACGACTGCCGCGACCTTGGCGACCTTCGAAGTTACGATTACTGGTCGAGGCGCAGCGATCGCCCGCTTCTAATCTGTCGTCATTCATCGCTAAACACATAGAACAACCCGGTAAACGCCACTCAAACCCTGCTTCGATAAAGATTTTATCTAAGCCCTCGGCTTCAGCTTGGGCTTTCACTTGGCCAGAACCTGGAACGACAATGGCGGTGACGCCACTCGCGACTTTACGTCCTTTGGCATGTACGGCGGCGCTGCGTAAATCTTCAATCCGTGAGTTAGTACAAGAACCGATAAACACCTTATTGATACTGATATCTGTCATCGGTGTGCCCGCACTCAGGCCAATGTATTCTAAAGCCTTTTCCATACTAGCTCGGGTGCTTGGGTTGGCTTCATCAATAGGATTAGGCACTTTGCCATCAATCGCAACTACTTGTCCTGGGTTAGTGCCCCAGGTCAATTGCGGCGCAATGTCGGCGGCATCTAACTCAACGACAGCATCAAACACCGCGCCGTCATCGGTTTTAATGGCTTTCCAGTAAGCGACAGCCTCTGCCCAATCTTCGCCCTTTGGCGCAAATTCACGGCCAGCTAAATAATCGAAAGTGGTTTGATCTGGCGCGACCATGCCCGCCTTAGCGCCCATCTCAATCGCCATGTTGCACACTGTCATGCGCCCTTCCATCGACAGGGCTTCAATCGCCTCACCGCAGAACTCCACCACGTATCCAGTACCACCATCCATGCCGATTTTGCCGATAATGGCGAGTACGATATCTTTGGCGGTCACGCCATCGGTGACATGACCACGCACTTCAATCTTCATAGTCTTAGCTTTTAACTGACGCAGGGTTTGCGTTGCTAACACGTGCTCAACTTCAGATGTACCAATCCCAAACGCCAATGCCCCAAAGGCGCCATGGGTCGCGGTATGGGAATCGCCACAGACAATCACAGTACCGGGCAAGGTAATGCCAAGTTCGGGCCCCATCACATGCACAATCCCTTGATTAGGATGATGAATGTCGTATAAACGCACGCCAAAGTCTTTACAGTTTTGCGCTAGGGTTTCTACCTGAGTGCGCGCCATCGGACTTAAAGCATCTAAGCTAGCGCTGCGGGTTGAAGTGTTGTGATCCATAGTGGCAAAGGTTTTTTCCGGCGCGCGCAGTTTGCGACCCGCGACCTTCAAACCGCTGAATGCTTGAGGTGACGTCACTTCATGGACTAAATGTCTGTCGACATAAATAACCGGCGCCTCACCCTCGGGAGCTGCAACGATATGTGCATCCCATACTTTTTGGTACAAGGTCTTTGCGTTCGTCATTACACACCTTCCTTTATAGCATTGGCGATAAAGTCACCCATTTCTGCCGTCGATTTCGCTTCACTACGCTTGTCGCTGCTCAACAGCTCGCCGGTTAAATAGCCAGAGTTCAAGGCTTTGCTCACGGCGCGCTCAATCGCACTCGCCGCTTCTTCTTGTTTCAAGCTATGACGCAACATTAATGCTGCTGACAGAATTTGGGCGATAGGGTTTGCAATGCCTTTGCCCGCGATATCCGGCGCACTGCCACCCGCTGGTTCGAATAAACCAAAGCCAGTGCTGTTCATGCTCGCCGATGACAACAAGCCCATAGAGCCCGTTAACATCGCGATTTCATCGGATAAAATGTCGCCAAACAGGTTAGAACATAGCATCACATCGAACTCATCGGGACGACGTAGCAACTGCATGGTCGCATTATCGATATAGATGTGTTCAAGCTCGACATCGGGGAAGTCCACCGCCACTTCTTCAACCACTTGGCGCCATAACACTGAACAGGCGAGCACATTGGCTTTATCCACTGAGGTCACTTTTTTACGGCGACCACGGGCGGCTTCGAAGGCGATGCGGGCGATACGGCTAATTTCACGGCGGCTATAACGCATGGTATCGAAAGCTTCTTCATTTTCGCCTTCGCCTTGACGGCCCTTTGGCTTACCAAAATAAATGCCGCCGGTTAGCTCGCGTACACATAAAACATCAAAGCCACGGGCGGAAATATCGCTACGCAGCGGTGACATATGTTCTAAGCCATCATGCAATTTAGCTGGGCGTAGATTACAAAACAGTTCGAAGTGACCACGCAGCGGCAATAGCGCGCCGCGCTCAGGTTGTTCATTTGGCGGTAACTTTTCCCACTTAGGGCCGCCGACTGAGCCAAACAGGATCGCATCGGCCGCTTCGCACCCTTTTAGCGTGGCATCGGGTAGTGGACAACCGTGGTTATCGATGGCAATACCGCCGACATCGTATTGCGTATATTCGATATTCAAATCGAATCGCGCTTCCACTTCACGTAGCACTTTACGCGCCTCTGCCATCACTTCTGGGCCGATCCCGTCCCCTGCTAATACTGCTACTTGATAACTCATACGCCAGCCAACTCCTTTAAATGTGAATGCTTTATGCTCGACCTTGCTATTCTTTGGATGCTTTTAGCGACTAGACGCCGCCTAGCTCTCGATTCTTTTGCATGCTTTGTTTGTAATCGGCGACCTTGTCTGCGCGGCACGTTAAGTTCATCACATGCACTAAAGCACGCGCCGAGGCTTCAACGACATCAGTCGCTAAACCTACCCCGTGGAAGTTTTGCTCGTGGTAAACGGCGGTAATGTCCACTTGACCTAAGGCATTTTGGCCTACGCCCTTAGCGCCTAACTTGTAGCTGATGATGTCGATACGACGATCAGTTGCACGGGCAATGGCGTTATAGGCGGCATCAACGGGACCATTGCCCGTTGCGGCTTCAGTTTTAATTTCGCCGCCCACTTCGATACGCACAGTCGCCGTAGCAACACCTTCGGTAGAGTCAGACTGCACCACTAATTGCTGCAATTGATAGTGATTATCTTCTTCGGCCTGCGCTTCCATAAAGGCCAAGGCTTCTAAATCATAATCAAATACTTGGCCTTTTTTATCTGCCAATTTCAGAAACTCTTCATACAGAGTATCCATATTGTAATCGTGCTCGCTATAGCCCATTTCTTCCATGCGATGCTTGATCACATGGCGACCAGAGCGCGAAGTCATATTCAAATTGTTGCGATTCAAACCTATGCTTTCTGGGGTCATGATTTCATAGGTATTTTGCGCTTTCAGCATGCCATCCTGATGGATACCCGACGAATGGGTGAACGCATTGGCACCGACAATCGCCTTGTTCGCCTGCACTGGCATATTGCATAACTGGCTGACTAAATTAGAAGTACGGTGAATTTCTTTGGCATTAATGCCGGTTTCTAGCCCTAACATGCCCTTACGCGTCGCTAAGATCATCGCGATCTCTTCCAATGAACAGTTACCCGCACGCTCACCTATGCCATTGATGGTACATTCAATTTGACGCGCACCGTGCTGTACAGCGGTAATTGAGTTAGCCACAGATAAACCTAAGTCATCATGGCAATGCACTGAGATCACCGCTTGGTCGATATTCGGCACACGGTTAAACAGGGTTTGGATAATATTGCCAAACTCGCTTGGCACTGTGTAACCGACCGTATCGGGAATGTTAATGGTACGCGCGCCAGCAAGAATGGCGGCCTCCACCATGCGACACAGATTGTCGATTGGCGTACGTCCCGCATCCTCACAGGAAAACTCCACGTCGTCGGTAAAGCGGCGGGCGTATTTCACGGCGCCTACGGCCATCTCTAACACTTGATCGAAAGAACGCTTCAACTTGCTCTCAACGTGAATCGTCGATGTCGAGATAAACGTATGGATACGGAACTGATCTGCAACAGACAAGGCCTGCGCCGCGGCATCTATGTCCTTTTCAAGTGCACGGGATAACGCACAAACGCGGCTATTTTTGATGGTGCGCGCTATGGTTTGCACCGACTCAAAATCACCGGGTGATGAGACAGGAAAACCCACTTCCATCACATCAACACCTAGACGTTCCAGCGCCATGGCGATCTGTAACTTTTCTTTGACCGAAAGGCTTGCGGCTAACGCCTGCTCACCATCACGTAAGGTCGTATCAAATATAATTACTCTGTTAGACATCTCGCTTCTCCATGGAACGTCACCGTTCATTATTTAACTTTTGCCGTATTCAGATACAAAAAACCCCGCAACATTGGTGCGGGGTTTGTGAATGCTTTGCCTATTTATCGAGCGTGCAACACTAAGACCTCCGCGTATAAACCGCGAGGAGAGAGAGGAGGAGGTCGAGTTTGCTGCTAATTCTATTCATTTTATTTAAATATTTATTCTGTTCAAATAATCTAGGACGGTTAATATTTAACTTGCCTAGCCAAGAGTGTCAACCCTAATTTTTTCATATTCCACTGTTCCGCCCCGTCTTAAGGTCAATAAATGTGAGTTTTATCGCCAAATTAGTGATCGACCCCACAGAATTAACCCGCTGTTTGGATTCAGAAATCACTGGGATGTGTTAACTTATTTCTCTTAGAAAAAAATAGTTTTTTATGCAAAAAATGATTAAGTAAAGTTATAATCCCGCCTTAGTGATTACGGATATTAGAGCTTACGCATTTTATGGAGCACAAAATGGATTTTCGCGTCTTAGTACTGGGCCTATTGTTATGGCTGTTCTCCTTTGGGGCCAGTGCTATAGACCAGTTAGATGAGCTCACAGAACTCGTCTACCAATATCCCAGTAAAGCCCTGACTCAAATCACTGCTTTAGAAAAACAATTTACCACCCGCGCAACTTCTGACATTAATCGACTCAGATTGAGCGTGTTGAAATGCCAAAATCTGCTGCAACTGGGTGAGAACGAAGCTGCAATCAACGTGGCACAGCTAGGCGAGGCCAATGCTAAACAGCTTAAGCTCGATCAGGTTCGCCCCTATTTTTTGATTTGCCAAGCCGACGCCAACCTCAACTACAACAATATTCAAAATGCGCTGCTCTTGCTGGATTCCGCTATTACCTTAGCGCGACGTTACCAACAGCCTCAAGCCCTAGTCGATGCCTTACGTTTACGTGGTCAACTCGATACCGACACAGATAACTTCTCCTCTGCCATCGAGGATTTACGTCTGGCCATCGATATTTATCCAGATATTCATACTCAAACCCCAAATTGGGTTTGGCCTCCACAAGCCTATATTTATGCGGCCATGGGCAATTTACTCTACGCAACCCATGATTTCCCCCAGGCCATGTATTACACCAACTTAGGAATACAGAGCCCGGATGCCAAGGGTAAAGTGTTACACATCATTCTACGAAATGCGGCAAGAATAGCGCTCGATAATCAAGAATTCGATTACAGTGACCAACTCGAAAAACAAGCAAAGGCACTACTGCCTGAACTCGGTTCGCCACTAGAGCTTGCCTACAGCTATGCCATTTTGGCATCAATCTCGCTCGATAAAGGCCGAATCGACGCAGCAGAAGAATACCTTTCTATCGCCATCAATACCTTTAAGAAACACAATCAGCAATTGGCGATGATGCGCTCGACCCGCCTACTGGCCCAAATACGCTTTGCCCAACATCAAGACGATGCAGCCTTAACCTTAATGAATCACGCCATTGAGCAAGCTGAAAATCTAAAACAGTATTCTGATCTCAAAGGATTTTACGGGATCATGAGCGATCACTACTTAGAACAAGGGGATTTTAAGCAGGCCTATTCTTTCTTACTTAAACGTTATCGAGCTGCCGAACTCGCCAATCAAGGGATGAACACTGCACGAATATTGCAATTTAAAGCCCGCCTAAATCAGCAAGATCTGCAGCAGGATCAGAGTAGTCCTGCGCCAGAAAAGGCATCGATCCTCCAAGAGTTAAATCTAGATTGGGCCTATAGCACTCTGTTCTTAATTGCAATGACGTTACTCGGCGGTGCTATTTGGTATTTGATTGATAAGCAAAATAATCGCGCGCCCCGTATCGAAGGTGAGGAGCCTGCGGAAACTCTGCTCCAACAAGTCACATCGGCCTTAAACAGCGCCAAACAAGGTAATTACCCGCTGTCTTTATTACTTTTTAATGCGAGTCAAATACGGCAAGTTGACTTGCCGCCTCTGCAGGATGAGCTACAACACAGACTGCGTGAGCAAGATAAGTTAATCCGATATTCGATGGATGAAATTGTGATTATCCTACCGCACACCTCTGCAGCTGGTGCTAAAAAAGTAGTCAATCAATTAGTGGCCTGTATTCAGCCTTGGCAGGGGTCAAGCAAGGTCAATATTGGTATCGCGGCAATGCAACACTTTGATACGTTAGAGTCTTTAATTAAGCGCGCCAGTATCAATCAATTGGGCAAGGTTAAAATCAGTGAGAATAATCCAAACCATTATTCTCCCGCTAAATAAGCCGCGATTTCATCGAGAAAAGCGTCGCCGAAACGACTCAGTTTACGCTCGCCCACTCCGTTAACGGCGAGCATTTCCCCTGCACTGGTCGGCATCATGGCCGCCATTTCCGCCAGCGTTGCATCGTTAAACACTAAATAAGGCGGCACATCCTGCTGCTCAGCTATGGTTCTTCGCAGTAACTTGAGTCGCGCGAATAGCTTACGATCGTAGTTCAGCGGCGCCTTAGATTGGCTCACCTTGCGTTTTGTGGTCGTTAACTGAATACGAGGTTCGGCGAGCATTAACGCCACCTCACCTTTGAGCACAGGTCGTGCAGATGGGTTTAAGGTAATAGATGAACCTCGCGTCACATCTTGACTCGCCAGTCCCAAATGGATCAATTGACGGATCACGCTCAACCAATATTCATGGCTCTTGTCTTTACCAATCCCCCAAGTCGTGAGTTTATCATGGCCTCGGTCAACAATCGGGGCGCCTTTCGAGCCGCGCAACACTTCAATTAAGTGATTAATACCAAAACGCTGGCCTAAACGGAAAATACATGACAACACCTTTTGTGCATCTTCGGTGCCGTTATAACGCTTAGGCGGATCGAGGCAAATATCGCAGTTACCACAGGGCTCTAGTGCGCTCTCATCAAAGTAATGCAATAGCACTTGGCGACGGCAGGTTTGCGCCTCGGCAAACGCCGCCATGGTATTGAGTTTATGGAATTCGACTTGCTGCTGTGGCCCTGGCTCAGACTGTTCAATCAAATGTCGCACCCGGCCAATATCGGCAGGATCAAACAACATAAAGGCCTCGGCATCAAGCCCATCACGGCCGGCACGGCCCGTTTCCTGATAATAGGCTTCGATACTTTTAGGAATATCGTAATGCACCACAAAGCGCACATTCGATTTATTGATCCCCATACCGAAAGCCACAGTGGCGACAACGATATCGATTTGATCTTTAAGGAAACTGTCCTGCACTGCGCCACGATCTTCCTGCGTCATTCCCGCATGATAGGCCTTAGCATTAAAACCTTGCAGACATAAACGATCGGCTACTTCGTCGACACGGCGACGACTACTACAGTAAATAATCCCGTTGGTGCCATTTTGCTGGGTTAAAAAATGCCGTAACTGATTCGCAGCATTGAGCTTTTCCGCCACTGTGTAGCGAATATTAGGCCTGTCGAAACTCGAGAGTAAACGGAAAGGGTCAATCCCAAGTCGCTCGCAAATACTCTGCCGAGTCGCCTGATCCGCCGTTGCTGTCAGCGCCATCATAGGCACATAGGGGAAGAGTTGCTTTAACTGGCCGAGCGCCGCATATTCAGGGCGAAAATCATGACCCCATTGACTGATACAATGCGCCTCATCGATGGCAAACATCGCCAGCTGGAGCGACTGCATTCGCTCAATAAAATCAGCGCTTAATAAGCGCTCTGGTGACACATAAAGCAGTTTTAACTCACCGTGGCGCAGCTGCCTTAATACTTCGGCGCTCTGCTCTCGCGGCAATGAAGAATTGAGATAAGCCGCCGCAACACCGGTTTGCAACAAGCTATCGACTTGATCTTTCATCAAAGAAATCAATGGAGATACGACAATCGTAATGCCATCCATCAGCAACGCGGGGAGTTGATAGCACAGACTCTTACCACCGCCCGTTGGCATGATCACTAAGCAATCTTGCCCGCCGCAAACACGTTCTATCACCTCCCGCTGACCGTCCCTAAAGTCACGGTAACCAAACACCTGTGCTAGGCGTTGCGAGAGCGGATCATCATGCGTGTCGAGTACGAGCTTTTCCATGGATCTTCTATGTCAAAAGTGAGGGGGCCTATTCTATACCCAAACTAGTTCAAAATGCAGGATTCAACGGTAATTTAAAGTGCTTTAAACGAGGCAATTCACCACAATTGCAGCTATTTTAACCCTAGTGGGCTAAGCCAAAAATAACGAACGCGGGGTAAAATACTTTAAAAACTGCCGAAACTGTGTCGTCATTTTAGCGACAGAGTTGCATTCGCGGTGAGCTTCACTGTAGATTAATTGCTCTAAGCCGCACTTTGTTTATCTCAGTGTTGATAACAAATCCAATTACGCCTAATGCAGTCACTCAGTGACAAGGACCCAAAAAATGACCAGCCCAATCCAAGCCGAAGCTTTGAGAAGAGTCGCAGCAGTATTTGATCAACATGTTCCTTTTCATAATCTACTCGGACTTGATATCAAAAGTTACGACATTGATGGCGTCGAAGTGGTGATTAACATGAAGCCTGAGCTGATTGGCAACATTCACCAACAAATCCTCCACGGCGGTGTCACAGCTACAGTACTAGATGTGGTTGGCGGACTCACGGCCTTTGCAGGACTGGTCGCCAGTCGTGATGATTGGACGGTCGAAGAGCTGCAGCAACGCCTGCAAACCCTAGGGACGATTGATATGCGCATTGATTATCTTAGACCTGGCCGTGGCCAAATCTTTACTGGCACGGGTAGTGTCATTCGTGCGGGTAATCGAGTGTCTGTATGCCGCATGGAACTGCATAATGAACAAGGCACGCATATCGCTTTTGGAACAGGGACTTATATGGTGGGCTAGCCGTTTCACCGCAGATAACTCATTTACCGTATTAAAGATCAAAGCCAGTGAACATCTTGATTAGCAAGATGTTTACTGGCTCTAATCGGCCATTTAAACTCTTATCGAGATATTCTGTAACCAAAAGAACGCTGCGATGCCTTGAGTCAGCGGTCAGACACACCTACAATCGCCGTCTTGTTGTCCTTCGAAGATGTCTCATGCCAGATCTTGAATACCGCAAAGGGATCCTACTCGCCGTCAGTGCTTACTGTATGTGGGGGTTTGCGCCTTTATACTTCAAATTACTCAATCATGTTTCCGCTACCGAAATTTTGCTCCATCGGGTGATTTGGTCATTCGTGTTTATGTTGATCATCATGCAATTTATTGGCGGTTTTTCACGCTTACGCTTACTGTTTAAACAACCTAAGCAACTGATGGTTCTCGCCATTACTTCCATACTGATCGCGGGAAACTGGCTGCTATTTATCTGGGCAGTAAATAACGATCACATGCTCGATGCCAGCTTAGGTTACTTTATCAACCCTTTGCTCAACGTCTTGCTTGGCATGTTATTTCTAGGCGAAAGGTTACGTAAACTGCAATGGTTTGCGGTCGCTCTCGCCAGCGCTGGCGTGTTAATCCAATTAATCTCTTTTGGCTCTATTCCCATTGTCTCACTGGCACTCGCGGGCACCTTTGGTTTCTATGCACTGCTGCGAAAAAAGGTCAATGTGGATGCTAAGGCCGGTTTATTGGTCGAAACCGCAGTGTTATTACCGGTCGCGCTAATTTACCTCGTCGCGACCTTAGACACAGCAACAGCGAGCATGCTGACAAACGATTGGCAACTGAATCTGATGTTAATGGCGGCTGGGATAGTGACTACCATTCCTTTACTGTGTTTTGCAGGGGCGGCAGTACGGATTCCATTGTCTATGCTTGGTTTTTTCCAATATATCGGCCCAAGTATTATGTTTATCCTCGCGGTGAGTCTGTTTAATGAGCCCTTCGATGCCGAAAAAGGTGTGACCTTCGGCTTTATCTGGAGCGCGCTGCTCATCTTTACCTTAGATATGGCCTATAAACGCAAAACGGCGTGAGCATTATCACGCCGATAAACACAGTGGCAGAAGCGATGACATATGATGATTACTTCTGCAACTGTGCTAAAAACTCACTCCCTTGCGGTACTGTCAGTAATAAGCTGTAGCCTTTCGCCGTTGGCACTAACACTAACTGCGATTTATCTGTTATCGCCAAAAATGCCTTACCTTTTCCCTGTAGATTAAACCAGCCCAATTGAAATCCCGGCATGCCTATGCCGTTGGTTTTAAAGCTCGGAGTCAATTCTGCCTCTTGTTGCAAATCGACCATGCGTGCCTCGGCGGGCAATAAATCCGCGCGGGATAACTGCACTTTATAGAAGGGCACATCCAAGGTAAGCTCAGTATCGGTTAACACTAACTCGGCACTATTAGACTGATAAAATACCCAAGAAAATCCGCCCATCATCACCAGCAATATGCCTAAACTCGCTGACTTCGCTATCTTTGGCATATTTTTTAGCCATAACATCAGCAAGATACCCGCTAAACCGAGCAATAAGACGATAAAACTAAAGATAGAGGTTTGGGTTAAAGGGGCGAGTTCAAAAAATTGAGGACTCATTGGCAGTATCTCCCGTGCAGTGAAGTCTTAATCTGCCAACAAAGACATATTATGTCAATAAAAATGCCAGCGCTAATATGAGTACTAGGCTGGCATTGATTGGATTGATTTAGAACGGCTTAGAGATCGAGCGCGAGAATTTTGGAGCGGCGTTGATAGTTATACAACTGCTTTTTCTTCTGTGGCAGTGCTTCAACATCTTCAATCACAAAACCATGCTCGAGGAACCAGTGAATGCTCCGTGTTGTCAGCGCAAACAAGCGTGAATAACCGCGGTTTCTGGCCTGATTGATAATGTTCTTCAGCAGTAAGCTCCCTCTGTCGGCATCGCGATAATCGGGATGCACCACCAAACAGGCAAACTCGCCCGCATTGTCCTCTTCAAAAGGATAAAGCGCAGCGCAACCAATCACTAAACCATCACGTTCAATCAACATGAACTGTTCAATTTCAATCTCAAGCTGCTCACGACTACGACGCACCAGAATGCCTTGCTCCTCCAATGGACGAATAAGGTTCAGTACACCGCCAATATCGGCGATCGACGCACAGCGTAAACGCTCGGCACTCTCAGTCACGATTTGCGTGCCTATCCCTTCGCGAGAAAACAGTTCCTGCAGCAAAGCGCCATCTTCGAGGTAGCTAACTAAGTGACAACGCGGCACACCATTGCGGCAAGCATCAATACTCGCTTTCAAGAAAGCCATAGTGCCAATGCAGGCAGAACCTTGCTCGGCCAGCTTGTTCATGATGTTTTGCGCATCGTTCGGCATCAACTCGGCAATGACATCGCCATTGCGATCGAGAATACCGTTCTGTGAGCTAAAACCGATCATCTTATCTGCTTTGAGTTTGATCGCCACCTGGGTCGCGATTTCCTCGGCGGTCAGATTAAAACTTTCACCCGTCACAGAAGCTGCAATCGGCCCCATCAATACGATGCAGTGATTATCTAACTGACGTTTTAAGCCTTGCACATCGATACGACGCACTTTGCCACTCAGGCAAAAATCCACACCATTGTCGACACCAAGAGGTTGAGCAATCACAAAGTTTCCGCTCACTAAGTTAATTTGAGCGCCTTGCATCGGCGTATTGCTTAAGCTCATGGATAAACGCGCTGTGATATCAAATTGCAGTGCACCCGCAACTTGCTTGATCACTTTGAGCGAGTCTTCATCCGTAATACGCACGCCTTCGTGGTAGGCAGGTTCGATACCATTGACGGCTAATGCAGCATCAATCTGCGGCCTAGCGCCATACACCAACACCACTTTAATCCCTAAACTGTGCAGCAGGGCGACATCATTTAAGATGGCGCGGAAGTGATTCTGAGCCAAAGCTTCACCACCCAGCATGACCACAAAAGTTTTACCTCTGTGAGCATTAACATAGGGGGCAGAGTGACGAAATCCATCAACCAGTTCAGTGGTACGCACGCGTTATTTACACCTCATTTTTGAGCTGGCAGCGTCACTATGACATGCCAGGAATGAATCGCTAACTTTCGCGTATGGTATTGCATTTTAATTCACATATAAAGAATTTATTCTCACTAAAGTACAGTTTTAATGATTTAAAGTGCTTAGAACTGCACTATTTTATATTTTCAGCAAGTGTTCACACTTTTTTAACTTCACAGGGGATGATTCAGCGGCTTAAGTTTGCGAGGCAATTATCTCAACTTGATGACTAACTACTAAAAAAAGCGC